>JAKACI010000087.1 GCA_021821565.1 bacterium
TTTGTTAACAGGTAAGGAAATTATAAATATATATTGTATTATTTATACAACTTTTTTTGATAGCAATCAAGTTTACAAAACGGTAAATTTTTTAAAAAAATAAATACATCTTTACTTTTCTGAAGCTTGTATTTTTCCAATTTTATCAAGAATTTGTTCAAATTTATTTTGAGAATTTTTATCTGCATTTCCTTGTATTGCACTGGTAGCTATCTGCTGCACCTGCATATATGCTTTTTCATGCTGGGAAGTTAATACGGATATATGTTTATCCTGTTCATTAATAATCTTTTCTAAAGATTCTACTTTTGTATTTAAAACATTAATCTTGCCTTCATATTCTTTATGAATTAATTCTTTCTGTAATTCAAATTCCGATTTAAGTTTTTCTGTTGTTGTTTTAACGGCATTTAATACTTCAGCTTCAAGTTTGGCAGGGAAGGCGGAGGCTTTCTCGGCAAGTTCAGCGTTAAACTGCTCTTTTTCCGATATTTTATTCTCTCTTAATTCTAATTCTTTATTTTTTTCTGCAATATCTTTTTGGAATTTATCTTTTTCTTCTTCTATTGAGCGCTTTAAGGATGTTAACTCGTCGTTAAGCCCGTTTAACTTCTGACCGCTTTCTCTTTTAAAATTATATTCAAATTCTTCTTTCTTTCTGTCCCAGTATAGCTTAAACTCATTTTCCTTTTCTTTAGAAAGATTTTCATAAGATTTTTTTTCAAGTTCAATTTTATTTTTTAATTCGCTAAGCTCTGTTTCTAATGTATTTTTTCTATCGTAATAATCTTTTTCAAGCTGAATTGTTTTTATATTATTAGCTTCTATAAGTGATGCTAAAGAGAAAGCGGAATGCTCTATGCCGTAAATTTCCTTAAGGTCGTTATCTTTTATTTCAATTGCCGTTTTGATGTTTTTATAATCAATATCGGCCTGAGACAATTTTAACGACAATCCATTAAGAGAATTTATTATATCTGATTTTAATGAACTGATTTTATTATTTACATCGTTTTCAATTATTTTATCTACTTTTTCAATTGTTTCCGTATTTTTCTTTTCTTCAATTTTTTTATTAGCGTTTAATGATTGTTTTTCCTTTTCTTCTAAATCTTTTTTAACGTTTTCATACGCTTCTAGAATTTCCTGCTTCGTGCTTTTTAAATTAATCCCTTCCGATGTTTTATTAGCCATATAATATAACCATCCTTTAAATAATATTATCTTTTAATAATATTATTAATTTTTCATTATATTGTTTATTTAAAAAAAATTAAATTAGAATTAAATTAGAATTAAATTAGAATTAAATTTCTTTTTAAGTAAATTAATTCGTATTTTTTTATGATTTAATTATATATAGCTGACCATAAACTAACACTTTGTTTTTCAGTAATAAATTTTAACTTATCGCATTTATTTTATATTAATTCACATAATAATTTATTTTTTATCAAATTGCAAATAAATTTACTAATCAAATTGCTTCTCTTTTCACCAACTTTAGATTTAAATATTTCTACTAACTTATAGATTAAGCAGTTCTCTCTGCCATATGTACAAATATAATTATGCCATAGACCAAATATTTTGATCTACGGCATAAAATTTTAATAAAATTATAATTTTTTTATTAATATTTTATTAAAATACACAATTAATTTGTTTAAAACTTCATAGTGGCACTTATAAAGAACATCCTTGGTGCTCCGGGATTAGCAATTATATAGC
Organism: bacterium; assembly: GCA_021821565.1. The sequence continues at coordinate 1,732 of JAKACI010000087.1, forward strand.
CCCCTTGCGGCGTTCCAAAATAACCGCCGCTTGAAATATATTCGGTTGAATTAAACTCTTTATTTAATAAATTATAAACCGAAAGGGTTAAATCAGCGGTTTTAAGACCCGGGATCATATTATCCAAAGATATCGTTTTTAAATTTATAGAGGCGTTTAAAATATTATAAGCAGGCATTGTTTGATTCGTTGGACTATCAGTATTACTATTAAACAAATATTGCGAGGCCATATACTGATCCCATAATTTAAATTTATAAGTTGAAGAATTAGTAGAAATTATATATGATATGTCAGAATTAAAAGTTGAAGTAGGTGATTGCGATATAGGATATCCATTATATGATAAATTATTCCCATTTAAAAATGTTTTATAAGTTTCAGCCTGTTTAGTGTAATCGGCATATACATGCAGATTATTGAATGGATTATCTCCGGCATAAATACTTACACCATTGTAGTAGGAAGTGTCATATGAAACATATAAATCTCCATAATAAGGCGGCACTAAATTACTAATAAATAGAGTTTGGGGTTGTTGTCCTATGGAATCTTGAAAATAATTCGCATTAAAAATAAAATGATGTAAATATCTGTTTCTTTTTATCAGAATCTTAAATCCTATTTCTCCGTCTATACTTTGCATAGGCTGAACATTGCTTGTTGTAGTTTTTTCATTATATATGTGGTTATATAACCCTTGAAATATACCAGATGTAGGATTTTGATATGAAATACTGTATTGTCCGTAAAGTGATAAATTTTTAAATAAAAGGTAGTTTACTCCGATTGTCGGTTCTAATCTAAACATCTCACTTTTCAAATTAGTATAAGATAAAGCGGGGAACACACCTAAATTATTATTATATGTATAATTATCCCCATATCCAACATAGTCAACCCCAGGCGTAATTTTCAATTTGTTATTAAGTAAACTTAATCTATCTTGTATAAAAAATGATGAATAGTCATTATATTGTATTGATCCCGTACCATTATTGCCCTGATAATTATTTGGATTAAAAGGTCCATAGACACTATATGGATAAAAGCTATTATCATAATTAACATCTGACCATATATAATATTCTCCAAATTTTAAATCGTTGTTTGGAATCTTCCAATCAAAACTTAATCTTTCTCCAAGTGCATAATTAACTGGGTGCCAGTATTCCCCGCTTGCACCTTGACCGTCCGGAACATCAAAATTAGAAATTCTATTGTGTAGTCTATGCAGATATTTATACCACACTTCGGTATGCAATCCAAAATTTGGAGATAAATTTAGATTCAGTTTTGAATATACAAGCAAATTATCTACTGTAAGTTGTTTAAACCAAACATTTTCGGGCAAAGATGAATAAAATCCTGATGTTTGTTGGCTATATAAAGTAGCGTTAGCAGGCGTGGCTGGATATAAACCCTGCGTTGTTAAACCTTGGACAGGAGATACAGGAATATCGTTTGGCCTATATTGTTTATCTCTTGAATCTAAAGCACCTACACTAAAAGAATTTCCATTGAAAATCTTTATTATTTTGCCAAAAAATTCATAAGCGTGACCTGGAGCATTAAACTGCCCAGTTCTAAAAGTATCCGCATGACTATAACCGGCGGCAACTACCCCGCCCCAGCCGTCATGCATGCCTGTGCTTAATATATCGCTAAGAGTATATGTATCAAAGGAACCTACCAATAAATTAGTTTTATTATACATTTTCATTGTCGGCTGCACAGGAATAAAATTAATAGTGCCACCTAAGCTATCCCACCATCTAGTATTTGGATTTGCAGGACCATATATGACATTTATCCCGCTAATAAACTGAGCTATAGGTAATTCATTGGAATCCCAGCTGCCACTGCCGCCATCTAGATTATTCATCGGAATTCCGTCAAATAATATTTGTATTCCATTGAGTTCAGGATTTGTGGTAGCTGAACTCCAACCCACTTTTACACCGCGCATGGTAATCTGAGATCTTCCTAAACCGCTATTTGGAGAATATCCTGCTACATTAATTCCGGGGGCTTCAGTAAGTGCCTGTACAGCTCCTCCGCCTGTTTCTACGGTATTAGATATTAAATTCTTATTTACAACAAACAACGTGCTGGATGATTTAAATATTTTCTTGGCAGTTAACTTCCCGCTTATTTTTTTTAGAGCTTTTTTAGCTTTACTGATAACTTGTTGAGAAGTTACAGCCGCAATTTTAATGGTTTTCTTTGTATTGGTATTGACATTAGTAGCTGCAGCTGCGGTATTAGCAGTTGTACTATCCGCATTTGCAAGTCCTGTGTTATACACAAGCATCATACCTGCAATAACGAATAATAAAAGACTTTTAAAAATTATTTTATAATAATTTACATTTAAATTATTATATTGTTGTTTGTTAAGTAATTTGACCCCCCCCCCCTATTTTCTCCTGATTTTTTATTAAAATACACGATTTACTGCCGCGTCTTTTCTTTTTTAGATTACCTCTATAACGATAAAGCCCCTCCCCCATGCAAGTAGGGAGATAGTCAGTCATTTGTTTAATTCTGTTATCCATAACTCCTCCAAGTTATTGTTAATTGCTATTGTTAATGTAATTATTTTTAAATGTTTATTTATTTATTTATTTATTAATATTTATATTTATTTATATTTAAATGTTAAACAATGTTAGTTATGCGTATTGTTAATTTTAATCAACAAATAAACAACGATATGGTTTATATGCCGCCAACAAATCACAAACTTCAGGCACTTAAAAATTAACAGTTAAAATTGACGGTTATTTGATTATATTTTTAAATATTAAACGTTAAAAATAGACAAATATTATCTATTTTATGATAAATATTATTTATAATTTATTTATAATTTATTGATAATTTATTTATTTATCTTTTTTTATGATGTAAGTATAACAAAAATATTGTTACGCAATTATTACAAAACTGTTAAATATTTGTTAATGTTTTATTAAAATTGTTAAGATTTTATTAAAATTTTGTAATAATTAGAATTGGGGTAATAAAAAGGATAGATTGGTTTTTCGCATATCATTGGCGAGCTTATACAGGAATACTTTTTCCTTTCCTCTATATCTGCCTATTTTATAATATAATTAATTCGGATATGGTTTATGGATATGGTTTATGAAACAAGAAACTTTTTAGATAAATCTACTGAAATATAAAGAAACATACCATAAACGTTATATAGAATAAGTATATGCCGTTTTTATGGCTATGCTATCAATCATAAAATTCTGTTATAATTAGCGGAATATTAAGATAATGCTTGTCGGTTGTAATAACTTTAAGACCGTATTCCATAGCTGAAGCGGCTATCCATATATCGTTGGACGGTATCGGCGTACCATTTTTGCGCAAGTAATTTATTATAGCCGCATATCTTTCGGAGGTTTCTTCACCAATAGCGGCAACATTTACTCTTGGAGATTTTAAGAATTTCCGGAGAATTTCTCTGTTCCGTTCCTCATTTTTTCCCATAATGAATCCGGATAATAATTCACCAATAACAATTGGATTTATAAATATCTCATCTGAAATTTGTATTGCAAATTTTATTTTGTCGTGTCCTCTCAAGAAAGAGGAGTAAGCGGAAGTATCTAGTATTATTTTTCTGTTATCCATAACTCTTTATCAATTTTTCTTATACCTGAAAGATTTTTTTTAAATGCTTCAGTTTCGCTTTCCGACCATAAACCGGAAAAACAGTCTAAGTCATGATACAGCTTTTCTTTTTTACTTTTATTTTTATTAACGCCTATGGATTTTACCGCTAATGAAATAAATGCCCTGTTTAGACTGACTCCTTTTTCCGCAGCCTCTTTTCTAATAATATTTTCAAGTTCGTCCGGTATTCCCCTTATAGTAAGCTGCTTCATCTATATTACCTCCATTTATGATTCACAATAGAGTCATTTTATATTATATATAAATCTATTATCGCATCATACGAAAATATTATCAATAATTTTTTTCCGCTTGTTTTTTTCCGCTTGTATTTATCTTCTTCTATATTAAATTATTTTGGAACGTGGTTCAGTTAATCTCAAAAGCTATTCTTCTTTCCCTGAATACTACTCAGCAAAATTCTTTTTCTTGCAATTAGCTACAAATTCTTCCAATAACCTATATAATTTACAATATTTCCACGTTTATGCAGCCGCTAATCAATAAAATGCGCCGATGGAGCTTTTTGTCTGTCTGCAAGCTTTTTAATATAACCCAAAATTGCCGATAGAGATTGTTAAAATAGCTTTAAAGTTATATAAATACTGGATTCCCGCTTTCGCGGGAATGACGCCCGTTGGGTGAAAACTTAAATACCTGCAAGGTCATTCCTACGTACGCAGGTACGCTTTAAAGCCGTCGGCATTTAGACGGCTCATCCATCTAGAAACTAAAAAATAATTTTCTATCGGCAATTTTGAGATATATTTTAAAATCTTCTTGTAAGATTTAACACCCTTAACCCAACTTCACCACTAAAGTCCAAAAACCCTTGATATTCCTATATCTCATTTTTTCTATGGGGACTACACGATATTTTGCAATAAAAATTTGAAATA
>JAKACI010000088.1 GCA_021821565.1 bacterium
TTCCTAAAGACTTTAAAAATGTTCCGACTTGGGATAAACAGATTGTTAAAGATTTCAATATAGGAATTAAATTTTTTATGTTTGAATCCGATAATTATATTATGGATTCTTTAGATATTAAATCAAATAAAATTATCAAACTTAATCTAAACATAATAGGCAGTACGTCATATTATGGTTTTAGCCCCGATTATAATGATGTTTACGAACTTGATGCCGATGAAATATTGTTTATAAATCCGCCAAAAATTTATAATGAATTTTGTAAAGAAAATAAAATGATATGCGAAGACCGAAAAGGTTTGATTAATATAAATAATGATAATCATATGACTTCTATGGAAGGAGTTTTTGCCGCAGGAGATGCAGTTTTAGGCGGATCATCCGTGCCCCGCTCGGCTTTGAGCGGCAAGATGGCTGCAATTAATGTTTATAAATATCTTGAAAAATTATAAAATTTATTGCATAATTATACATATGGTCTATATGTTTGCTTGATGCATTGAATGTATTAAATGTATTGATTTTTCAAAAATATTAAAGTTAGTACGCATAAATTTATATAAAATATATTATTAAATTATTAATAACAATATAAAATAAACAAGAATAAGCAAACAAGTAAGAGAAATATTATATGTAATATATAGTAAAATATTTAAAAGATTATTTTTTAATTTATATATTTTAAAAGGGGGTTTATTATGGATGAGAAACAGGCCGCAAAAATAACATGGGCGATTGTTATAGTAAGCGTGATTGCCATAGTGGCTTTAGGCATTTTTGCCGCGACGGGATTAAATTATACTATATTTTAATATTTAAATTATGATTAAAATAAAAAAAAATTATAGCACTTCATTTTTTTTAACCCGTTTACCGAGTATGATTTATAGCAGCCTCTGAGCTGCTCTATACATTTATGTGAGCAGGAGTGTATGAGGTAAAAAAAGGGTGGGGTAGTTCGCTGTCTTACTGGGCTAAGTCATGTAATTTATAATTAAGTTTTATTAATTATAAAAATATTTTTAATGCATTTATAATACTTTAACACAATGTATTTAATGATATTTATAAATTTAATATAAGATTTTAAAATATAAAATTATAAAAAGATATAAACGATCTATCATTTTTCCTTTAGGGAAAAGAAGATATTGATAAATTGGGTATGTATAGTATATCTCTAAATTGATAAGCGTAGGACATTTCTATTTTACTAAGAAAGGATATTTTAATTCAGTTTGCCAAAAAAATCTTTAATTCTTCCAAAGATATTTATTATCTAAATTACTGCTCAATCGGGAATGACTTAGAGAGGATTTATAGCTTCACCCGCTATATACAGTCATTCCGAAAGAAAGCATGAATAATCCGATATTGCTTATCATTGAAATATCATTGATAGTTTTTATGGAAGAATTAAAAAATAAAACACCTTGACTTTTTAGTTTATTTGTATTATTATTTAAAATCTTGCTATCAAGAGCCGCTAGCTCAGCTGGTAGAGCACCTGACTTTTAATCAGGTGGTCGTGGGTTCGACCCCCGCGCGGCTCACCAATAAAATCAATACGTTCAAGCCTTTTTAATTTTATCATTTTCGTCCGCTATGATAAAATTATGATATTTTTTTTATCAAGTATATTAACTGCGCTTTTAATATGTGCTTTTGATAAATGGCTATATTTAAGCGTCATCTTAATATCTTTATGCCCCATTAATTCCTTAACCGTTGTTAAGTCAATACTAGCCATAACAAGCCTGCTTGCGAATGTATGCCTTAAATCGTGAAATCTGAAATCTAATATATGGCTCTTTTTTAACGCCGACATAAAGCTTTTTTTAATGTCATAAAACGGCTTTAATGTTTTAGGATTATAAAATAAATAATCCGTCTTGATATTCCTAATGATACAGGATAAGGCATTTAATAAGGTATCGTTAATAGGTATCTCTCGACGATCGCCATTTTTTGTCTTGTCTAAAAGAATTATCAGGTTCTTTAAATCTACTCTGTCCCACGTTAAATGCAGTATCTCCGATTTTCTCATTCCGGTATTTAACGCCGTGATTACGATAGGCTTTAAATAGCTATCACAATTAGATATTAGCCGTTCGCTTTCATCGTCCGATAAATACCTTAGCCTGCTGACTTCGCCTTTTAGCATCTTAGCCCTGCGGATAGTTTTTAACACGTTATCGTCTATCAATTGCCAGTCTGTAGCTTTAGTAAACATTACCTTTAATATAGCCGTTAATCTGTTTGCATAGCTGATTGAAAATCTTTTTTTAATAATATCCGACTGCATATTTTCTATATCAAGAACCGTAAACTTGGATATTATTTTTTTACTAAAATAATCGTTAAGCGTTTTTACGAAATATCGCAGATTATTATAGCTTTTTAGCCTACCGTTAGCATACTCAAGATACTTGATTGACAATTCCGCAAATGTTATTTGTTTAACAGGCTCTTGTTTAATAATAGGCTTGCCGTTCTTAACCTGCTCTTTTAATTCATAGACCCAGTTATCATAAAAGGCTTTAGCTTGCATTTTGCTTATTGTTTCCGTAGATTTGCGATATTGAATACCGTTGATGCATTTTGATACCCAAAATATATTGCCCTGCTTGTAAATACCCATTATTCACCTCCTCCGGCATTTACAGCTTGCTTTCTGTTATTGATAATATCATATGAGTTTGAATTTAGCCAAGATAAAATTTTATCTTTATCAAAGCGTGTTATCCGTCCTATTTTGATAAACGGTATTTTTTTAGCATAGACAAGCTTGTAGATTGTGAGCGGCGCAATATTAATTAATTCTGAAACCTGCTTAACCGTTAAAAGTTGTTTATCCATAATTTGTTACCTCCGTATATCTAATAAGCAAAGTTTTTGATGTTGCAGGCGGCAAAATGTATATTAAAGTAATATTTTAATGGTTGCGAGGCAGCAATTCCTATAAAATGCTATTTTTAATTTTGAAATTATCAGAAATTAATTAAAACAGTTTTGAGCGTTAATTTGCTGCAAATTAGACCTGTTTATTTTGCAGCAAATCTTTTTCAATAAACTTTAATACAGTCGCCTTTATTACATACGGATATAAGAGGACAAATTATCCTTTTATTGCATAGGGATTATTGATTATGTTACGCGACTGTTGCGATGATGTTACATATCAAAGTCTTACATAAAAGAGGAATTAATTTTGTCCATATCGGACAGGTGTCCATTTTAGACAAAACTTTTAATATTCCTCACTTCTGAACAAATTTTTATCAATTTTATTATTTCATAAAAATATATTTAGAGTGAAAACAGGCAAACTGGAAGCTTGTTTCCACTTGTGAAATTCTTGATTTTTTCTTTAGTAGTCAAAAAAAGCAGCGTTAATGAGCGGAGCGAATAGCTGATATAATAATAAGGCAAGTGCGGCGACCAGCGTAAGCAGAAAGACTAACAGTATAATAACTAAAGAAGTTTATTTTTATTTATTAATTTAATTTTTGTTATGAAATTATCAGAAATTAATTAAAACAGTCTTCTTTGAATTAATTTTATGATTTTAGCGGAAGTAATTTTAATAGCGGTTAAATTGGATTTACCGCAACAAACTATATCGGGATGCCTGTATTTAATTATAAATATATATTTTTATTATAATAAATTTGTGATAAATTTTCAAAAACTTTCCAATTATTCAGACTTTTTGTTTATTATATAAAATCCTTTAAATAATTTATTTATTATTTATTTATAAATAATGCCCCTTTATTTAATAATTTCTCAATAAATGTCATAAAATATGTAGATTTTATTAATTAAAATAAATAATCACAAAACATTTTTATCAAAAAATATCAGACAAAATCAGGCAGGCTTGATTATCAGGCAATCAGGCATTAACCTTATTTTATTTGTTATATCCCTCTGCCGCGCTTACAAGACGCATCAGGCAGAGTTGATTTTTCAGGCAATTACCGTAAAGCAATTAATCAAAGATATAATAAGACCGTTTAAAATCCCCTGAAAGAGTATCTGGCAGGTATCAAATATTTTATCACAGCTACGCATAAGCCGGTTATAATAGACAGAGAACGGCAGATTAAGAAAATATTCGGAAAAGAAATACTTGTTTATCAAATTAAACGTTAGAAAAACATAGAATTATTTCAGCTCTTGGAATAAAATATTACATAGACGATTATAATGCGGTAATTCATCATATAGAATTAAATTGCCCAGACTGCAAAGCGTATTGGCTTAACAGGGGGTATAAGGATAAATCATTGCCTGAGCCGGTTAATAAAATAAATAATTTAACGGAGTTTTTTAAAAAACAAAAGAGAATAACATTTTAATTAATTATCGCAAATAGAGGGTGGTTATTAAATCATGGCAAACTTTAATGTAATTAACGTCAAAGATGAAGAAGTATGGGATCATATTGATTCAACTATAGAAAGAAATAGACGATTTTACGTAAAAATTCGCATTAAATGTATTGCTTTAAAATCCAATAATGCAAATAAATATCATATTGATGAATATCAAAATATGTTATGTATTATAACAGCTTTTGATAAAGAAACCATGCCACAAGTCTCTCAAAATAAAGTTGCTGAATATGGAAATATGTGTTTCTTTGAGTGCTGGTATAGTTTGGAAGACTTTAAATTAAAAAATTGGATTAATGACGAAAAAGACGGCATTATTCTTCATATAGGTGGTATGATTAATAATAAGTTATTTGGAGATGTTACAATTAAATTAGATAAATCTCTTACTTTTAGTAATTATTCATTTGAACACTTTGACAACGATTATTCTAATTTATCCGGATATTTATATATATCCGATAATCAATTATCAAATACCGTAAATACATATAATTTTACAAATAAAATTTTATTATATAACCAGCCTATATTTTTAGATATTTTTCAAGTTATAAAAGAACTGTTTGAACTAAAGGATTTCTACAACAAATCTGATCCAAGAATAAGGAAGATTATTATTTTTTTACCAGAGGGAATGTCCGGATTCAAATCTATTAATAGCCTAGACGGAAAACTTAAAATATCAACAAGATTGGCAGACGAGAAATTAAAAGAAAACCTGAAAGTAAAAATCTTATGGATTATTAACGGACAAACGAAAAATTCTGAATATGAATTTGATAAGGAAATTAGTTGCGATATTCCAATAGATGCCGAATCTGTTTTTATATGTTTAATAGGTAGTGATGAAACGGTTTACGATTACTATCAAGAGACGACATATTGGGCTTATAGGGAACGCAGAATAATAGGGGTTGTTAATAATCCAAATAATGATTTGCAAGAAATTATATTAGGGGCGCTTAAAAGCGGAGAGAATGAAACAACGGAAGTTAAACCTTTTATTGTTTATGAGGCTAATAAATGGGATGAAATAATCAAAACGGTTATAGCCTTTTCAAATACGCACGGCGGCAATATTATAATCGGTGTAAACGATAATGTTTATATAGAAGGTATCGAAAGTTTATTAAATATAGAATATCATAAACGTAAAAAATCAGAACCTAAGTTACAAAATGAACCTGTTGAATGGTATAAAGGATTAATTAAAAAAAGAATAGGAGACAAATTAAGCGGCGATATGAGGCCTGTTGTTGACCATTTAAGTTACGATGGCCATACCTTAATAATTATAAAGGTGCAGGAAGGAAAAGAAAAACCATATTTTAACAGAGAAACTAAAGACATTTATATACGTAAGGGCAGCAGTAATGCAAAACCTGATCCTAACTCAGAATTGCCTGATTTATTAAAAGAAAAATTAATGATTCAGAATAATATTTCCAATCTTGGGTATAAGGGTGACGTTTAATTTTTATTAAATAGTTTAATTATATTTATTAAATCAAAAGTTAATTAATATAAAACTTGCAAGATAAAACTAAAATTAATAAGAAACAAATATACAATAATTACATAGATTATTCTATTTTTGATTTCTATTGCTAACTAATATTAAATTTTAAGGATTTATTATGATAGATTCTGGAAATGCGAATTATGTAACTATTTACGAAGCTATCATTGGTTTTTCAGGAATTGCCATAGGCGCTGCAATTACCGGAATAATATCTATTTATAGAGACGACTCTAAATTTAAAAAAGAAAAATTATCAACTGCTTATGCTTTTAAAGGAGAAATACAATCTTTATTGGAAATTATTGAAACAAGAAAGTTAAAAGAAGCATTGGAAAAAATCATAAATAATAAAGAACTTTTTTTGAAATAAACGTTGCCG
>JAKACI010000089.1 GCA_021821565.1 bacterium
TTTGGAGATTTTAAACTCCTTTATCAAAATAATCTGATATAATTTTCATAAGCGGATAACCTCTTTAATTTGAGATAATGGTGTTATCCGCTATTTTATTATTATTTTCAGTTAAGGAATAGACATAATGAAAGTTATTTATTTATAGACATTTTAAAAGTTATTAACAATTAAAATTATTTATATTGACATTTGATTTAGGTTGTTATATATAAGTAATTATGTAATATTAAAAATAATTAGATTAATTAATAAATTTAGATTAAATAATAAATAAAAATTTTTTGATAAAATATTTAAGTATATATTTTATTTAAGCGTTATTATGTAACTTTCTCTGAAATACAGTAGCTAGGCGTTATTTTGCGTTATAATGTGTTTAATAAAGTATTGCATGGAAATAAAGGCTGTATTTAAGTACATATCATCGGAATTATATATAAATTATTTATTTAGAAAAGATGATTTTAATACTTTAAATAACCTTGTACTGTACAAGGAGTAAGGTATCGTAATAACAACTAAACGATTAAGTTAAGTAAGGAGGGAATTATTATGTCTGAAGAAAAAAGTGGAACAGAAGTAACTTGGAGGGTCGGCGATCCGAGCGCAATTGGTTTGATTTCTTACGGTATTGCCTTGGCTTTAATAAGTATGATGGTGGGCGGAATGATGGGAAAGCCAAGCTTTTTAATCATGTCTATTGTTTTTATCGGGGCATTTGGTATCGGTATTGCAGGGATATTAGATTTTTTCAGAGGGCAAACTTTCGGAGGAGTTGCGTTTTTAGGATGGGGTCTATTTTTCGGCGCGTTTGCGCAGCTTAATATGGGACCAACTTTTAAAACTGCAATGTTTCACGCAGGACCGGCTCTGGCATTTCTTGGTTGGTATTTTATATTCTGGGCTGTTTTTGGGCTACTAACCTTTTTAGGATCTATTGTAGCTAAAAAATGGATAATGCTGCAAATTGCTCTCGGTTTTACAACGCTAATGCTGATAATTGTTGCCATAGCTCACTGGTTAGGAGTTACGGGACCAGATCCTTTACTTATGTTTATTGCCGGCATATGCGGGTTGATTGCCGCTGCGTCCGCAGGTTATACGGCATTTGCCGCTTTTTTAAATGAAATTGCGGGAAAAACCGTTCTTCCTGCATAGTTTGTTACAAACACACCTTATCGGCGACTAATATCAATTAAGAGGGGGAGCTATACAATAAATAGCTTCCCCATTAAATTAATATAGAATTAAAATATTTTGCATTGCAGGCTATTTTAGAAATATTTTTTTAAACTATTCCATATACTTTAATTCTTTCATAGAAATTTATTTTCTGAATGAGCCGTCTAAATGCCGATGGCTTTAAAGCGTATCCGCCCACGCGGGAATGATTTAGAAAGGATTTATAGTTTCACCCGCCATATGCAGTCATTCCGAAGGAAAGCACGCAGTGTTTTATAGCCGTCGGCATTTAGACGGCTCATCCTGTATTTCTTATCATTGAAATATTTGAAATATCATTGATTTTTAGAATTTTGATACTGTTTAGAAGAATATTTCTTATCATTGAAATATTTGAAATATCATTGATAGTTTCTATGGAAGAATTAAAACAGCAGTTTTTGCTTGCTTTATTTTCTATAATATAATATTATATAATACAATTTCACACAGTTATTATCTAAGATTTAAGTAATATTAAATCTATTTTTTTAGATTTAATATTATCCATTAAATAAATTAAATAAATAAAATAAAAATTATTTTAAAAACAAATATGGAAAAAAAATACCCTTTATTTATTAACGGCAAATGGATTGAAAAAGATGATTTTTATGAAGATATTAATCCTTATAGCGGCAAAATAGAAGCTCTTTTAAGTAAGCCTGATAAAAAAGATATAAAACTTGCCATTGATTCTTTGCAGGAAGGTTTTATACAGATGAAAAATCTTCATGCGTATGAAAGAGCAGAAATTCTTGAAAGGACGGCATCCAATTTAGAAAAGAATTCTAAAGAAATTGCGCATTTCATAACTCTTGAAGTAGGTAAGGCTTTTAAATATTCTTTAGTTGAAGCAAACAGGGTTGTCAATGTTTTTAAGTTTGCAGCGGAAGAAGCTAAAAGATTGCATGGCGAGACTATTCCTATGGATGCGGTTAAAGGATATGAAAATAAAATAGCTTTTTATACGCGTGTTCCTGTAGGTATTATCGCGGCAATTACTCCGTTTAATTTTCCCATTAATCTTCCGGCGCATAAAATAGCGCCTGCCATAGCGGCAGGAAACGCAATTGTTTTTAAGCCTTCGATAAACGGTTCTATTACAGCGTATTATTTGGTTAAAGCATTAATTGAATCAGGGCTGCCCGAAAAAGCGATATGTCTTTTATACGGAGACAAAGATACCGGAGAAAGTATTACGACAAATGAAAAAATAAGAATGATAAGTTTTACCGGAAGCCCCAATGCAGGCAGAGAAATAATGGCAAAAGGCGGACTGAAAAAATATACTATGGAGCTTGGAAGCAATTCAGCTTTAATTATAGATAAAACTGCAAATATAATTGAGGCTGCCAAAAAATCCGTTATCGGTTCTTTTTATAATTCAGGTCAAGTTTGTATATCGCTTCAAAGAATATATGTTCATAAAGATATTGAACAATCTTTCATAGAACATTTTGTTAAAGAAACAAAAAAACTTAAAATAGGCGACCCTTTAGATAAAGATACCGATATAGGACCGATTATCAACGGCGATGCAAAAGAACGCATAACTTCATGGAATAAAGAAGCTGTTTCCGACGGAGCAAAAATAGAACTTGGAGGAAATTTTGACGGCAATATTTTAGAACCCACTATTTTTTCCAATGTTCATCAAAAGATGAAAATATCATGCCTTGAAGTTTTCGCTCCTATTGTCAGCATTGTTGCTTTTGAGGATATAAAAGAAGCAGTTGATTATGTCAATGACTCAATATACGGTCTTCAAGCCGGAGTTTACACAAACGATATGAAAAACGCAATGTATTGCATAAAGAATATTGACGCAGGCGGAGTCCTTATTAACGATATTCCTACTACAAGAGCAGACCATCAGCCTTACGGCGGAGTCAAAGAGTCCGGCTTTGGAAGAGAAGGCGTAAAATATGCGGCTGAAGAGATGACGGAATTAAAATTTATAAGTTTTTCATAAATTTCTTAAAATATTTGCGGCATATAAAGCATAATAAGTAATTATTATATCCGCTCCTGCCCGTTTTATAGATGTCAGCATTTCAATTACAGCCTTTTCTTCATTTAAATAGCCTGCTTGCGCTGCGGCTTTTATCATTGAGTATTCGCCTGATACATTATAAGCAGCTAAAGGTCTTTTGAAAGTTTGTTTTATTCTGTATATTATATCAAGATAGCTTAATGCCGGTTTTACCATTATAATATCGGCGCCTTCGTCAAGGTCTAATTCTGTTTCAAGAACAGCTTCATCGGAATTTGAAGGATTCATTTGATATGCTTTTCTGTTGCCGAATTTTGGAATGCAATCTGCGGCATCCCTGAAAGGTTCGTAAAAACTTGAAGCATACTTAGAAGAATAAGACATTATAGGAATATTGACAAGCTGCTCATCATCTAAAGCTTCTCTGATTTTTCTTACTCTGCCGTCCATCATATCCGACGGAGCAATTATATCGGCACCCGCTTTTGCATAGGATACGCTTATTTTAGCAAGATATTCAAGTGTTTCATCGTTTTTCACATATCCGTTATCGTCCACTATGCCGCAATGACCGTGAGATGTATAATCGCAGAGGCAAACATCTGTTATAACTATTAAATCGGGATAAATTTCTTTTACGGCTCTTAAAGTTTGCTGAACTATGCCATTATCGGAATAGCTTTCCGAGCCAATTTCATCTTTATGTTCCGGAACGCCGAAAATAAGTATGCCGCCAATTTTTAAATCTTCAACTTTTTTTAATTCTTTTATAAGCTCGTCTATTGTATATCTGAATTGTCCGGGCATTGTGTTTATCGGTTCTTTTTTGCCTGCGCCGTGCATAACAAAATAAGGCATGATAAATTTTGACGGGTCAAGCGAATTTTCGCTCACTAATTTTAATAAATTTTGTGAAGTTCTTAATCTTCTTGGTCTAATATATGGAAAACCTGCATTCATAGTTATAATCGCCTGTTTAATTTTATAAATATCTTAAAAAATCATAAATATCTTAACAAATGTTAATGTCTAAATATAAATATTTATAAATCTAAACTTAACGCCTCTGTAATAATATAATTAACTAAAAGTTAGATTATTAATATAAAATATTTTTTAATTATATTTTTTATTTAAGTATAATAATTTAGTTAACTAAAAGTTAATTTATTAAACTGTTTTTTCTTATTAAGAAATAGTATATAATTTTTTTTTATTACTTTCAATGTTGCACATTATATTTTTATATAACTTTTGTAATTATTAAAATATAATTATAATACAAATAATATAATAAATTATTATATTATTAATTAAATAAAATCATAAATAGCTTTCAATAAAATATTAGACCTATTTATATTATATTTTCCTTCCTCATCAAACAAAGAATTGTTAAAAATTTTCTGATTAAATTCTTTAAGTTTTTGGCTATATTTAAATATACTCATTTCATCATATAAATTCCATTGTCCAAGAATATTATTATATTTATTTGAGTTTTTTTCAAAATTTAACGGGTCATTAATAAAATTAAAATTGTCTATCCAGTTAGATTTTGCAATATCGTTAATTATTTTCAAAATAATTCCCATAGTATTTTCTTCGCCGCTTAATCTGTTCCACATTTCATCCGCAAGCAAAATTTCTTTTTCGTCAAAAAATTTTTTAAATTCTATAATACTCTCTATAAATTTTTTTTTATCATAACCTGTCGGATTATGATTATTTAACGGATCAAACGGAAATCCTATAAAAAATCTAATTTCTTTATCGGGATATATATTTTTTAAAATTGTTTTGGCATTTAAAATTTTTAACTTTTCTCCTTTCATTTCTCCTGAATTTTGATGAACAGATTTAAGTTCTATAGCTTCAATATATTTATCGGTTATCACAAAATTATCGGCAGTAAAATTAGTACCGCTTATTTCTTTCACCCCTTTTTTATATATTAGTTGTTCTTCTTTTTCAATATTAGGCGTGGTAATTCCGTTCTTAAGGTCGGTAATAATTTCTGAAATAGCTTTTTGTTGTTCCTCTGTAATATTGTAATTTTTAAATATTCTTTTCTCTCCATCGCTTAAAATGTGAGCTATATTTTCAAAAAAAATTTGCCCAAGTGTGGTATTTAAGCCGTGCAGCCAGCTTGAAAGAGATATAAGATAAGGAATATCTAAGTTTGTTTCTATTTTTTCTTTAAAAGCATTTAAAAAGGCAATGTGAAATGGCGCATTTCTATTGCTTTGACTATTTTCAGGAAAATTATCAAAACGTTTTTTTAATACTTTTATGACTTCTAATGATATTGACTGGATTTTATTTTTTTCCATAATTATTTTTGTCTTTTTAAGTGAAAAATAATTTCCGAATATGGAGATTTATCCCGTTCAGTTCTATTTAATACGGGACGTTTAAACTGTTCTGCTATATACATTCCTGATTTTTCAACTATTACAGGATATAAGTTATATTTATCGTTTGCAACTATAAATATATCAAAATTATCTATTAAAAACTTTTTGCAATTTAAGAGAACTTTAGAAATTCCGTCAACATAAGAAGTTCTTGCCGCAGCGCTTTTACCTTTATAGAGCGGACCTATCTCTAAATCATCATTGCGTTCATAACCAAATAGATCATAAGCGTAAGCATGCTGCTCATGGTAATCAATTTGTCCGACATATGGCGGCGAAGTAAAAATGCCTGCTATCTTCCTGCCCTTTAAAATTTCATAAAATTTATTATTTTTCTTTTCAATTTCTTTAAAAATATTAATATTAACAGAATCACCAGAAATAACAGAATAATGTGCGTCGGTTTTTATTTTTGAAAAAACTTTTATTCTATTCACAGTATCATTTGAATAGTAATTAAACCATGATTTTATGGAAAAAATAGGTTTACAGATTTTTTTATGTTTCAAACAATAATAAGTCGTTAGTTGCGGTTCTTTAAGTGTTGCTAAATCCGAATGGGTTGTGGCGCGGCATGACCTTATAGTGCGGCTTAAAATTACAGCTAAAGCCTTCTTGTTTTTAGTATCTTTTATTTTCTTTATTTGTTCAAA
>JAKACI010000090.1 GCA_021821565.1 bacterium
GCAAAGAAAGCAAGACCTTTGTATCTTTGAATATGTATATTATTAGGCGTTTTTGATTTAATTAAATTATAAAATTCGTTATAATTTTTAACTGCAATTGTTTCTTTAACATCGGATTTACTTTCTGTTATACATGAAATTTTTGAAAAATCTATTTTGTTAATTTCATTTTTTAATTTGAAAACAGTTTTGTAATCGGCTGAATTTAAAAAATCTTTATCTATATGGAAATTAGGCTGCGAAGAATTTTCAGATTTAAATAAAATTTTTTGGAAATCTTCATAGTTGTCATCGTTTATTAATTCAATTTTATATTGAAGTTCTTCTGCAAAATTATTTAAATTACTTAAAGTATTGCTTCGTTTTACGGCATTATCTGAATTATTATCATTTTCTATTTCTATATTTCCTATATCTTTATCGTCATCGCCGCCAAAAACACTTGCACTTAAGATAGATAAATCGGAAATATTAAAATTATTTTCAATTAAATAGTTTATAATTTCTTTATTATAATTTAATTTATTTATTTTATTTATAACATTTTTATAATTTTTTATATTTAAAATTATATTTTTAATTTCTTCTTTATTTAGTATTTCAATATTTTCTTCATTTTTTCTATAATATACATTAATATAATTAAGCGATTCTTCATTAAGATAAGCTTCTAAAGAATCGTCATCCCTAAGATACATTTCTGCATTACCTTTTTTTATGCCGTATAGCGGAGGCAAGGCAATATATAGATAGCCGTTTTCTATAATTTCTTTCATATATCTATAAAAAAATGTCAATAATAATGCTCTGATATGTGAACCGTCAACATCCGCATCGGTCATTATTATTATTTTATGATATCTTAATTTATTTATATCAAAAACTCTGTCATTATTTTTTGGGTTATCAAGATTATTTGATGATTTTTGATTAGGAGTAGTTATACCTCCTCCCAACGCGGTAATCAATATTTTAATTTCATCGCTGTTAAGAATTTTATCTAATCTTGCTTTTTCAACATTTAATATTTTGCCTTTTAGCGGCAAAATTGCCTGATATTTTCTATCTCTTCCTTGTTTAGCGCTGCCTCCTGCAGAATCACCTTCAACTATATATATTTCGCAGTGCTGAGGATCTTTTTCCTGACAATCGGCTAATTTTCCGGGAAGGGATGAGTAATCAAGAAGATTCTTCCGTCTTACAAGGTCTCTTGCTTTCTTTGCAGCTTCTCTTGCTCTTGCGGCATCTAATGATTTTTCTATAATTTTTTTTCCGATTGAAGGGTTTTCGTCTAAAAATTCGGTTAATCTTTCATTAACTAAAGATTCAACAATACCTTTAATATCGCTATTGCCTAATTTAGTTTTTGTCTGTCCTTCAAATTGCGGATTGGACATTTTAACGCTTATTACCGCAACTAACCCTTCTCTTGCATCATCGCCGCTTATTTGAATTTGCTGCTTTTTATCTTTTGCATTTGTTATATTAGACGTATAATAATTATTAATAACTCTTGTTAAAGCTGATTTAAAACCTATCAGATGCGTTCCGCCTTCTTTTGTATTAATATTATTAACATATGAATATATTTGTTCGGAATATCCGTCATTATACTGAAGACCTATATCTATAATAACATCATTTTTTTGAGCGGTTATTACAATAGGTTCTTTAATAATAACATTTTTATTTTGATCTATATATTCTATAAAAGATTTTATACCGCCGTCATATTTAAAATCGTGTGATTTAGAATTTATTTCATCTACTATTTTAATATGGAGACCTGCATTTAAAAATGCAAGTTCTCTTAATCTGTTTGATAAAATATCAAAATCAAACTGTATATCTTCCATAATTGTTTCATCGGGGAAAAATGTAATAACCGTTCCTGCTTTATTAGTTTTTTCATATTTAGTCAGTTTATTAAGGGGGGCACCTTTACTATAGCTTTGCCTATAAACATACCCGTCTTTATAAATTTCAAGGTCTAGCTGTTTAGATAAAGCATTTACTACCGAAATCCCTACGCCGTGTAAACCTCCCGATACTTTATATGTTTTATTGTCAAATTTACCTCCTGCATGAAGTACCGTTAGTACAACCTGCGCTGCCGCCACCCCTTCCGTTTCATGTATATCTACAGGAATTCCTCTGCCGTCGTCTTCAACCGTAACGCTGCCGTCAATATTTATTTTAACAAAAATATTTTTGCAATATCCTGCTAAAGCTTCGTCTATACTATTATCAACAACTTCATAAACAAGATGATGCAGTCCTTCTATGCCCGTTGAGCCGATATACATTGAAGGTCTTTTTCTGACGGCTTCTAAACCTTCTAAAACCTTAATATTTGAAGCATTATAGGTATCTTGATTTTGGTTGTTTTGCAGACTGCGGTTATTTTTATAATTATCTTTTAAATTTTCCATATATTATTTTAATACCTCATAGGCATAAATACGCCTGTTAATTGATAGTCAAATGTATTTAAATCTATCGAACTTTTTAATTTTTTTTTGTTATTATCTTCAATTAAAGGTTTAATAATTAAAGGAGTAAATATAGTATTAAATTTTAATATAATTTTTTCGTCATATATATTGCTTATAAAATCAAGAATATATTTAGAATTTAATTTTATATTGATCGGTTCTCCGATATATTCTATTTCTATTTCATCAACTGCTTCCCCCTGGCTAGTCTGTACTGTTTTTATAATTAATA
Organism: bacterium; assembly: GCA_021821565.1. Next base: position 2,728 of record JAKACI010000090.1, read on the forward strand.
AATTTTTATCAAAACTTAGCTCAATCGAATGGCTTTTTTCTTCGGCTAATATATAAACTCTTTTTATAGAATCTATTAATTCTTCTGTTTTTATAATTGCCGTTTTATAATTATTTTTTGGTAATATAGTTTCATAATTAGGATATTTGCCGTCTATTAATCTAGAAATAAAAGTTGTCCCATATAGAGAATTTATATTATTCTTATTATTAATTCCATCGTTTAGTTTAAAAATAACATTATTTGAATTAATTGAAATATTAACAAAAACATCTTTATTTGGGTCTATTTTAATTAATTCGCTAAGTATTTTTCTCGGTATAATAACACCTTCTTTAAATTTATCGTATATTAAACTAACTTGTTCTAACGACTCTTTATTTACTTCTGCCGTTTCATTTTCTTTATTGTTGAAAAGTTTAATTTGAGCTAACGATAATCTATGTCCATCAGTAGCCACAAGCCTTAAATAGCTTTCTCCTTCTATTTCCAATAAAATAAAATAAACTCCCGATAAATTCTTTTTAGTTTCTTCTAGCGCCGTAGAAAAAATTACTTTGTTTATTATAAATTTTAAAAATTTTAAATTAACGTTAAAATTATCTTCCGTATTTATATCTAATAATGTGGGATAGTCAATTACGGGTATAGTCGTAAGTTTGAAAATAATTTTTTTATAGCTTATTATAACAAGTCCTGCCTCCGTTTCTTTTATTTCAATATCTATATCTTCATTTTCGTTTTTATTTTCTATATTGTTATTATTATCTTTATTAGTTATATCATCAGGAAATTCTTTAATTATACTATATAGCTTCTTGGCGTTTAACGTAATTTTACCTTCGCTTATTATTTCAGCGTCGCAATAATCTTTAATTGTTATTTCTAAATCGGTTGCGCTTATTTTGATTAATCCGTTATTTTTATTATCTGAATATAAATTTTCTTTATTTAAATTATTTAAATTAATTGATTCTATTAATAAGTTAGACAATATAGGCAGTGAAATTTTTTTCTCTGTAGCCCCTTGCGTTATAAGAATACTTTTTAAAAATATATTTTTTTTGATTTTAAAATTGAACATTTTTTAATTTCCCTATTACTAATTATATATTAATAATTAGAAGATAATAATAGTAGTAATATACACTAAAAAGTTAATAAATAAAATAAGTATTTAAATTTATTTAAATTTACCTGTTGTTAAATCTGTTTAAATAATTGATATTATTTAAATGAATTTGTTTAATTTTATAAAATTTTTTATTTTTAAACAAATTCATTTTTAATTAAACATATTTTTAAACAATATTTAATCAATTGCACTATAATAATTTATACTTTAATTCTTTAATAAAAAATGATTATACTTTAATTCTTGTATAGAAATTTATTTACAGGATTCACGCGTACGCGTGAATCCTGTATCACTTACTTACATGTTTACTATTGAAATATCATTGATAGTTTCTATAGGAGAATTAAAGTTACTTTTATTATAAAATATAAAATTAAGGTTTGTAATACATTTTAATGCTAATTATAATAATTAAATTATATTTAACTATTATCTTATCTTTGTATTAGTTTAATTATACTTTCAATTATTTTTTCCAATTCGTTATCTTTTTTTAAATTATTTTTAATTTTATTAACCGCATAAATAACGGATGAATGGTCTTTTCCTCCAAATTTATCGCCTATTTCGGGAAAAGACAGAGTAGTATTGGCTCTTATTATATACATAGCAATTTGCCTCGGCAGTACAAATTCTTTTAGTTTTTTATTAGATTTAATTTCAGGTATTTTAATATTAAAAAAATTACAGACTGTTTTAATAATTATTTCGGCAGTCATAGGTTTTTCTACTTCTTTTATAAGATTAAATAAAGCTTCTTTTGATAAATCAAGCGTTATTTTTTTCCCCGTAAAAGATGAAAATGCTGCAACTTTTATTAAAGCTCCTTCCAATTCCCTTATATTATTTGAAATTTTACTCGCAATAAAATAAATTATTTCATCGTTAATATTAATTTCGTTAAGAAGCGCTTTTTTCTTTAAAATTGCTACTCTCGTTTCAAAATCTGGCGGCTGTATATCCGCTATTAAACCCCATTCAAATCTTGATCTTAATCTTTCTTCCAGGCTAATTATATCTTTAGGTATTTTATCGCTTGAAACGACAATCTGTTTTTGATTTTCATATAAAGCGTTAAATGTATAAAAAAATTCTTCCTGAGTTCTTTCTTTTCCTGCAATAAATTGTATATCGTCAATTAATAGAACATCTACATTTCTGTATTTATTTCTAAAATCTATCATTTTATCATCTCTAATAGACGATATCATTTCATTCGTAAATTGTTCCGATGAAACCAAAAAAACATTTAAATCTTTTTCTTTGATTATTTTATTTCCGATTGCATTAAGCAGATGTGTTTTTCCGAGACCGACGTCGCTGTAAATAAACATAGGATTATAAGTATGACCCGGAAGATTTGCAACCGCAAAACATGCCGCATGCGCAAATTGATTTCCTGAGCCGATGACAAAATTTTCAAATGTATATTTAATATTAAGGTTTAGATAATGCTTTTTTAAACTTTTTTGCTGAGGACCGTTTATCTTTTTGTTTTTATTATTATCGGCATTATTATATGTTTCATTTATTATATTAATAGAATTATTAAGATTATTAATATTATTTATATCTTTATCTTTTTTATATTCAACAGACGGGAAAAAATTATCTAAACCTGAAATTTTTATATCGTTTAATGAACCGTTTTTAGTTTCTTCATAGATATTAAATGAAATAATTAATTCTTCATTACTGTATTTTTTCCATATATTTAAAATGATTTCTTTATATGATTCAATGATGATATCTTTATAAAATTTATTAGGAACTGAAAATACGATTGTATTTTCATTAATATTAATATTTGAAGGCGAAAACCATAAATTAAAATTTTGGGCGCCTATTTCTTCTTTCAGATTTTTTAAAAATTTATCAGAAAAATCGTTTGCCATATTTACAATTTTATTTATTTAGTTAGTTGGTATAATTTTTATTTTTTATTTTATTTAACATTTAATAATAAAATATATCTTTAGATTGTATTTTTATAATAACAACGGCTATTTTTGTCTATCAATTTCATTAGAATTAAACATATTTATTAACAACTGTTGATAAGTCAATTAAATTATTAAAATCAATAACTTATACAAATAAAATAAAATACTTATTTAATAATGTAATAATTTTGTAATATTTATAATAATATTTTATAAAAAACACTTATAATATAATTTTTTTTAATTATAATTAAAAAATGTCAAATTGTAAAATATATATTATACAAAATATATTATACCTCTTTAATTCTTCCATAGAAATTTATTTTGTAGATTCCTGCCCACGCAGGAATGACTTAGAGAGGATTTACAGTTTCACCCTCTATATACGGTCATTCCGAAAGAAAGCAGACAGTGTTTTATAGCCGTCGGCATTTAACGGCTCATC
>JAKACI010000091.1 GCA_021821565.1 bacterium
TAAAGTAATGAGGAAGGTCGACGTACATATTTATATCGGCTACGGTGTGCTGAAAGGACTTTTTTTTATCAAGAACAGATATGGGATAATGCAGGTTTTTTATTCCCACTTTATCTATGGCTATACCTCTTTTATCCTTTGAATTTTGAACATCCGTCAACATTAAATTGAATTAATATAATTTTTTAAAGACCTGATTATGAGTTCCTAACGCCGCAAGGTAAAGAGCTTGAGACTCCGTATCTATTTTAAAAATTAATAACCAATCGTTTTTTATATGAATTGTCTCGTAGGCATTAAAATTGCCTTTTAAGTTATGTCTTTTATATATTAAATCTATATCTCTCTCTTCTTGCAGATTAATAATTATACTTTTGAGTGTTTCAAAATCTAATTTTGAATATTTGCCACTAACCTTATCTCGTTCTATATCCTTTTTATAACGCTTTTCAATTCTTATTTTTAACATTTAATATTAAGGAATAATTTTTAAATGCCGAGTTTTTTGAATAAGTCTTCTGCTGTATTATATGTTTCGGTATTTATATCGTTTTCTAAATTCTCGATTCGTTTTTTGACATCCTCGGAAGGCAATGCTAATTCAAACGGAATTTTTTTTTCGATAGAAACCACTGCTAAAAATAAGTTAACGGCATCTCCTAGACTTAATCCTAGCGCATCAAAAACTTCTTTAGAACTATTATAAAATTCATTATCTATCCTCACGCTTGTTTGTCTTTTCATAGCTAACTCCCCCGACTCTTTTACTAAATAGTATAATGCATTTGGAGTACAAAATCAAGCAGAAATTATAATTATCCTTTTATAATTCTTGGAGTAATGAAAATTAGCAGTTCATCTTTTGAATAACTAATATTCCTTGATTTGAACAACCACCCTAATAGCGGAATATTCATAAGTCCGGGTATGCCGCTTGTAGATATATTTTTACTCAACTGGTAAACTCCGCCTATTACTACCGTGTTATTATTATTAACTATGACTGTAGAATTTGCGCTTTCCGTGTCTAAAGTCGCCTGGGCTCCGGATACGGGAGGCGCAACAGAATCATTTGAAGAGTTAATAGTTAACTTAATGCTGCCGTTTGACATAATATGCGGCGTTATTGAAAGAGAAATCTGGGCTGTTATTGCCTGAGGAGCCGCAACCGCTCCAACGCCTGCAACGGAAGGCAAATATAACGTCTCGCCTTTTGCAATAGTTGCGGTTTGATTGTTAAGGACGACAACTTTTGGCGATGCCACGTCTTTAGCTTTAGCTAAACTCTCCAATGCTTCCAATGTTGCTGTAATGCTTGCATATTGATTTACTATTCCCACTGAAAAAGTTCCGGGGGAAGGGGTAGTAATTTTCGGCACTCCTGCCGTAGGAGCTATCAAACCAGGACCTGAAGGAGTACCTGCTAACTGCCCCGCAAAATAGTTAGGAGAAGCAGCCATATCAGTATTTGTAGGAGCGGCGGCACCATAACCGCCTTCCCAGTTAATTCCTAATTGGGTAGTGTATGACCGGCTGACTTCTACCATCTTAGCGACAATTTCAACTTCAGGAGTTCTTTCATCAAGTTGTTTTACAAGATTTTCGGCTTTTATAACATTTTTTCTAATATCTGTCACAATAAGCGCATGCATTGATTTATCGACCATCACCGTGCCTTCGGGACTCAACACTGTTTTTACTTTTGACATTAAACCTGCGACGCTGACATAATTCACGGGAATAACTTTAGTTATTTTATGTCCCGATATTGCCTTTGCTTTTTTTTGGGCAGAAATAACGGAAGCAATAGAGCTTGATGAATTAATATAATAGATACTGTCTTTTTTAACTATTCCCAGCCCGTATGCGTCCAATATAACAGAAAATACGTCTTTTAACGGAACATTATGCATTTTCATTGTTACTGTGCCTTTTACATTAGAACCTATCAAGACATTCATATCTGAAACTTTTGCTATCATCCGTATAACATCTACTAAACTGGCATTTTGAAAATCAAAACTGACATTCATAGTCGCGGGGTCAACAAATAATTTTCTAACATGTTTTGAATTAGTATGTTTTGAATTTTTTAATGCAAAGACCGTATTTGCAAATGAATTTGTCTGGAGTGAAAAAAATATTAAAAGCATAGCCAAAAAAACTACCGTGAAAAGTAAAATGAAATTGTTTTTATTTTTCTGTTTTTTTATAACTTTTATAATTTTATCTCTGCTTTTTTTATTCATTTTTCCTCCGGTTCTCACGTATATAGATGTATAAATATAATATTAATATATAAATATTATTTCTTAATCTTATTGTATATTATTTTATTGCATGTTTCTTATTTTATTGCATATTATTTTATTTCATATTTCTTAGTTTATTTCATACTCATTACATAATTAATAGCATGCATTTGCCCTAGTTGGTTATATGTTTTTTCTGTTAAAACTATTGAATTATTTGTAATATTTATTATTCTTGCTCTATTGACTCCCATAATAGAACCTGCGGTTACTATATAAGACCTTCCGTTCGGAGTTGAAACCATAGCAAAGTATTTTCCGTCTCTTTCCATTATACCTACAATATGAAGAGACGACAAACTGTATTGAAGAAGAGGAATTTCACCGTACTTAAACGACATATTAGGTTTTTGAGTATATAAAAATGTTCTGAACGGATTTCTTAGTAAATTATACGGATAAGGATTTATATTTAAATTCTTATTCTTATAATTCAACTTTTTTATTTTTTGTTTATTGCTGTTTTTATTGTTATTTTTGTTATTTATATTGTTATTATCGTGTGTATTATATTTATATTTATATTTATATTTATATTTATATTTTAATTTATTGGCAGCCGGCATCGGCGATATTTTAGATTTAGTTTTATATTTTATATTTTTGTCGTATTTTATTTTATCGGCTGTAAAATTCGGCAAAGCTCCTATAAATGAAAAAGTAGTGCCTTCAAAACTTATGATAATTTTATGATGCTTTGAAGAATTTCCGGTTATAGACACATTATGAACGTCAACAATTCTGTTCATATCGGCAAGTTTATAAAAAAACTTATAAACATTAAAAAAAGAACCGCTAATATTCATTGAAAAAGGAACTTCTTCATAGAAACTTTTAGGCGCAACTATGCCGGGTTTAAACATATCCAAATTTAAATGCAGGGTTTTAACATAATTTGAAACTTGCATTAAAAGACCCGGTATATTTTTTTTTGACGGAAGTTCGGTCAACAAGCTTAAAAATTCTATATCAAGTTTTTTCTGTTTTTTTATCAGAGCAGGATAAGTTCTAACTTCCGACAGATACGAAGCGTATCTTGTTTTAACAATATTAAGCGAAGACTGCTTCTGGTTTAAGGAAGTTTTTAAGGCGGTAAAAAACATAAAATAATAAATCGCTATTATAGCAATAAAGATAGCTGCGCCTATAACCACTCCTAAGAACGTCTGATTTTTAAAATTCACATTTTTAATATCTAAATTCATAACAATCTTAAGGTCGTTTTACAATAGGTTTTTTTATTATATTTTTAGGTTTAAGTTTTTTATATTTGCTCTCCATCGTAAAACTAAAATTTTGGAGCTTTAAATCCTGTTTTTTAGTTTCCGCAGTTTGTATTAAATTTATAGAATGAAAAAAACCTGTTCTTTTTATTTTTTTCATAAACATTGATACAACCTGACCATCCAATGCAACCCCGCTAATACTTATATTTCCGTTATCTGATTTTAAAGAGCTTAACCATGCAAATTTTGGTATGGCGCTTGTAAGAGAAAAAGTGTAACCTATCGGACCTTGCTGTTCCTTTTTTAATGTCTTTATTATATTAATTTTTTGGAGTATCTGACTTTGCACTTTTCTAATTTCAACAACTTTTTGAACTTTAGGCATCAAAACAGAAATTTTTGAATCGTATGAAAATATATTATTAGTAACATTATGTATTTTATTTTGCATAAAAGACTGCATAAAATAAATTGAAGCGGCAGCCGCTACTATCGGAACAATTAAATAAGGAATAAAGAACATAATACTGCCTTTATCAACATTTACCTTAAATTTTTTTGATTTTGGTTTTTTATTGAGATTTATTTTTATAATCATGGCTCTAATCCTCTAACTGTCAAACCTACCGCAACCCCGAACAGAGAAGATTTTGATTCGATAAAATTAGTATCGCTTATATTGTGATTAAATACTATTTTTCTAAATGGATTAATTATTGAAACAGGTATATTTAGTTTGGCTTCTATATCTCCAGAAAGTCCCGAAAGCATAGCAGACCCTCCCGTAATAAATATTTTTTTCGGATACTGTTTGTCGTTATTGGCGGCAAAATAGTCTATAGTTCTTTGTATCTCCGATGTTATTCTTGTAACAATCATATTTATATATATCATATAATTGGTTTTAAAATTTTCGTCTCTCTTTTCAATACCGCCTGTCTTAATGTTTTCAGCTTCATTAAAATCCATCTGAAATTTTTTTGCTATTTCTTCGGTAATATTAACCCCTCCGATAGGTATATCTCTTCTGAATAGATTAAAGCCTTTATTCACTATATGAACATTTGTTTCTGTTGCGCCTACTTTTATAATACCCGTAATCTGGTCGGTTTCTTCGGGATAATTGAAATTAAACATATTTTCCGTCGCAATACAATCAACATCTACTATAGGCGAATGCAATCCGCACTCGTTTATTAAATCAACTCTGTCATTTATAATATCTTTTTTACCTGCAATAATCATTATCAGGCTGCTGCCTGCATCCGCAGCGGAATCTCCTAATATCTCATAGTCAAACGATACTTCATTAATATCGTAAGTTATATACTGCTGCGCTTCATAAAAAATAGCGGGTCCAAGCTCGGATTCTTTCATTTTGGGCATATCTATATTTTTTACGATAACATGCTTACATGGAATTGATATTATAACATTTTTTTCTTTAATATCATGATTTGCAAAAGAACTTTTAATATATGAAACTGCCGAGGCATGGTCTTTTAAAAAACCGTCTGCAACAATTCCGCCTGGAAGGTCAATTAAATCAATTGAATCTATCGTGTATTTACTGACGGATTTAGATAATTCCAATATTTTTATAGAACTGTATCCTATATCTATACCGACTATTCTCTTTGAGGATAAATTAAATTTAAACGCCATAGATATTTACCTGAGTAATAATAATTATAATTACATAAGCTGATATAATAATATGAGCTAATAATTATAAAGATAAAATAAGATTTAATAATTGTCAAGTTATTTTTGATATTTTTGACTAAAATTATTAAATATACGTCTAAACAATTTCCAAAAAAAATAATTCTATTTTTATTTTGAATTTTAAGCGAAAATCATATATGATATTTATTTTAATTGTTAAGAAAAATATATCTAACGTTAAACGTTCATAAACATGAGCAAAAATAAATTAATCACAAACATTTTATTTGGATTCTTAATTGTTTTATTTGTTTTTAGAATAATTTTCATTAATCAAATAGACCTCATTCCTGAAGAAACATACTACTGGCAATGGTCGCGCCATCTTTCGCTTTCGTATTACGATATGTCTCCTATGATAGCATACATAATTGCATTAACAACTTTTTTCGGGAGGCTTAATTCTCAATTTTTTGTCAGGTTAGGCGCCCCAATAATTTCATTGCTTATTTCTCTATTTGTATATTTTATGTTACAAAAATTAACATCCAGCAGAATATACAGTTTGGGGGCTGCAGTTCTACTTAATATTATACCTATATTTAATATAGGGTCTATTCTCATAGTTTACGGCGATGCTCAGCTTTTATTTTTTTCTCTTTCAATTTTTTTTTTAATTTATCTAATTGTATCTAAAAAAGATTACTATATTTATTTAATAGGAATGTCTGTTGGATTTGCTCTCCTAAGTAAATATACCGCCGTGTTTTTATATCCCGTCGTTTTTTTATTCTTCCTTTTTAGCAATAATTATAGAAAATATTTATTTAAAAAAGAACCGTATATTGCTTTTTTAATATCTTTGATTTTATTTTCTCCAGTTATTGTATGGAATTACTTAAATGATTATGCATCCTTAAAACATTTATTCGCTTTATCAGGTAATTACGTAAATTTTAATACATTTATTTATAATATGTTTTTATTTATGAGTTAAATATACATCATTTCTACTTTTTATTCCCTTATATA
>JAKACI010000092.1 GCA_021821565.1 bacterium
AGCTGTGCATTGGTCATAGCCCAGGTGTAGTAGTCGGTATGGTATAATTCGGACAGGTTCTCTATGTTGGTTTTAGCAGTAACGTTTATCATAATATTAATACCTGATTAAAATAAAAATCAACACATAATTGAAACTAAAATTAATACACAATTAAAACTAAAATTAATACACAATATTTTTAATATTAAATATTTAATATTTAAAATATACACCGATTTTAAAAAATAATCAAGTTTACCCCAAATTAGAATGTGATAGTTATTATTCATAATCTTTAATCCTGCAATTAAATAACAAAAAACCTCCTGAATATGTTATAATGATTGATATCTAATTCAACACAATAACTAACCCAAGAGGTTATTTAATTGCAGGATTAAGGTTTTTCAATATCATTGACTATAATAGCCAAAAATGATAATATTTAGTGATTATAATATCTAAAATATAAGATTATAAACATCAGCATTCAAATGCATACGCTTATTTATAAAAGGTTAGTTCCTCTTAAATAAAAAGTGGAAATGGCGTCAATTTTTTTATTTAAGTATATGTGATATAATTTAAAAATGATTGATAAAAATATCGCAAAACTGATAAGGACTATAAAAGAATGCAATAAGCATAAAACAAGAATTTTATATGTTATGTCGAAAATGCGGCAATTTATGCCTTTAACTGCGGAAAAATACAGCAGATTTGCCGAGAATGAAATCGAAATTATAGACCTTTTTATTTTTAGATTTATTAAACTGCAGGATACAATAGGAGGAAGGCTTTTTAGGCAAATATTAGAAGCTAATGATGTCGATACCGATACATTATCAAGCATCGATATCTTAAATAACATAGAAAAGTATGAAATTATCGGCAATAAAGAAGAATGGATTGAATTAAGAGAAATAAGAAACTTTTTTACCCATGAATATCCCGATGAAAATGTCGATTTATTAATAAATCAATTGAATACGGCTTTTAATAAAACCGAAAAACTTTTTTCTATTTATAATAACGGTGCCGATTATGCGGTAACTAGAATTTTAAAGCCCTTAAATATAGATATAAGTGATTTGACCATATGAAAAATAAGCGTTACCCGCGATAGTAAAAAAATAAAGTATAGGAATTAACGTGGAAATATGAGATTAAAAAGTGAAGAAATAAATGCGGTAAAACAGACGGCATTAAATTATTTCGGCAATGACGCAAAGGTCTATATATTCGGTTCGAGGGTTTCTGACGCCAAAAAAGGCGGCGATATCGATATATATATCGAAACTTGCCTGCCCACGGATGAATATGCCAAAAAAAAGATTCCTTTTAAATTGGAATTATATAAAAAAATAGGAGAACAAAAAATAGACGTGGTTGTAAATAATTTTACCGACGAGCAGTATATTTATGAAGTAGCAAAAAAAGAAGGCGTTATGATTTAGCTTTCGCAGACCCACAGCATTCGATTTTTGAAATCTTAAATCGGATAATGCCGTTTTTTCGCCATAGGCAGAAATCGCAGAAAAGATATGCTTTTCTATCACATCGCCCAGGATGCGCTTTTTCGGCAAATCTAACAGAAGAAACGGCTATAATTCCAAGACGATAAAGACCCATTCCTGTTCATTCATATTTCAATCCGTGTTTATTAACACATGCCGTTTATAAATTTATAATATGCTTAAAATCCGATAAAGTAATAGTTTAAGTTTGATTTCTTTCAATTATGAAAAAAATTTATTTTTTCAAATTAAAAATATCGGTATAAATTTTACTTCTTTTGTATAGTTAAAGTATGATTTGTTTATAATTAATTTATTTTTAATTTTTAGTGTTTTTTTATATTTTATTTCAAATTCGGTAACGGCTCTCGGAATATTTTTAAATATTCCTGATTTTACCTCAATAAGCGATAAGCCGTCTTCTTTGTCCCTGATAAAATCTATTTCGGTCTGAGACGTAGTGCGATAAAAATAATTAGACGTTAATATATCCGCAGTGTTATCTAAAACGTTGAAAATATAATTTTCATAAAGTTTACAGGCATCTTCCCTGAATTCCATATTGTTGAAATTTTTTATTTGAAAATTTCTTACGCCGGTGTCTTTATAATATATTTTTACGGATTTAGATATCTCTTTGTTTTTATTGATAAAAAACGGTTTCAGTTCTTTTATTACAAATGTTTCCGTTAAAAGGCTTATATATCTTTGAATTGTATTCCTTTGCAGGGATAATGTTTTTGCCGAATTAGCCGAATTAAATTCGGAACCGGCATTAATTGCGAGATATTTCAAAAGATTGTTGTATCCGTCTATATTGTCTATTCTGGCAATATTTCTTATATCTTTTTGTATATAAGACGTAACTATAGAGCCGATTTTTTCTATTTTATCTTTTTTATTTTTTAAAAGGACAACCTCGGGATACGAGCCGTATATTAAATACTCGTCGAATAATGTCGATAAACTTCCTTCATAATTGCCGACCGAGCCAGTATCGGATAATTTTTGCCTGCCCTTTTCATCCTCTTTTTTAAACAGTTCTCTTAAGCGGCGCAATTTTTCTTCGCCTTTAAACAACAGAAACTCATCAAAATTAAGAGGCTGAATTAAATATATCTTTTTTCTGCCCGCGAGCGAATCCGAAAACTTCTGCTTTATCTCTAAACTTGAAGATCCCGTGGCTACCACTTTTAAATTAATAAAATGGTCATGCAGTAGTTTTAATGTGTTAGACGGGTCGTCAAGGTGTTGGACCTCGTCTAAAATAAGAAGGCCGGGCCTTTGTATATCTATACCTTCAATTAATAATAGGTTTTTGAGGGCAGCTATACTTGATGCGTTAAAATTATTTCTATACGACCGGTCTTCGAGGTCTATATAAATGGAGTTTTCGCTTTTCCATTCGCTTTGCAGAATCTTGGCTATAGTGGTTTTTCCCGTCTGTTTAGTGCCGAGCAAAAATACTATTTCGCGGCCGGAGAATTCGTCCAATATAGAGTTTGCTATATCTCTGTCGAATATCATAAATGTATCATGTTAAATTGATAAAACAATAAAACAATGCATTAATGAATATAAATTACAAAGAAATTAATAAAATTATATATATTTACATAGTTAATTTAATATGTACATATACATTTTACATAGTATTATATATTATAAATATTTTAAAATCAATAAAAAAGTAAATATTTGAAGTGCCGGTTCTGACTAAAATAAAAAAGTCGGGGATGATGGAATAAATAAATAAATCGGATACCCCCAAGAGGATACCTCCAAGATCAATCAGTAGTAAGGGAATAAATAAATCGGATACCCCCAAAGCAGTAACGTTTATCATAATATTAATACCTGATTAAAACAAAATTAATTTACAATTAAAACTAAAATTAATGCACAAAATATTTAAAATATTACACCGATTTTAAAAAATAATCAAGTTTACAGAATTGCGTATTATGGGCTGGTATGGCATTGGGGAACAGGCAAATGCAGGCGGGAGTAATGGGATAAATAATATAGTTGACTTTCTCTTCGTGTCGATCTGATTTTTTATTGGTTAATTAGTAAAAATTATATAATTTTTTGTTTTTAAATTAAAAATATTAATCGCCTGAGCAACTTTTTGTTATTAGTTAGTTATTTTGAAAGTAAAAATGCAGCCTAATAGGCAAAATAAGCTTTTAAAAAAATAAAACTAAAATTATAACGGAATAAGAATAAAACGGATAAAAAAAAGGACTTATTGCGTAAATGCCAATAAGTCCAAAAATGCTGAAATGCATATTTGACAATGGTTTCAGGGATTAAATAATATAATTGACTTTATTATTATAAGGTTAGATTATATCAGGCTGACACGAAATTTTAAACGGTCTCCACTTTAATTATAAAATTTTGTCTTTTTTTTCAATTGAATCCCAAAACATAAGTTTATCTTCATTTTTTATAAATAAATGGGGCTCAATTCTAACATCGATTTTAATAGTTTGTTTATAAAGTTCCGATAATACGTCTAAATAATTTTTATCTTTGCCAAGCTCTTCTATATAAAAAGCTGTATCTATATCACTATACTCGCATGGCTTCCCATAAGCATAAGAACCAAACAATATAGCTTTTTTATAAGGAAGTGTTTTCTTTACAAGTTTTGCGTATTGTCTTGCTTTATTAAAAGCTTCTCTTTTATCCATTCTTGTAATGCACCGGTTTTTTCTAACAAATTTTTACTCGTTTTTTTATCTAATATCTTTAATATTCTCTCTTTATACTCTGGATATCTTGATTCTACATTTAAAGGGCTTATTTTAGTTAAAAAATCAATCTGTTCTTCATTCATTAAAATCAATAATCCCGTATCTTCTGTAAAAAATAATAAATTATGTATTTTTGGAGGAATTTCATTTTTAACAAACTGATAATAAGCCTTCAATGCCTTTTCTATAGTCTGATGACACATAAAACCTACATATAAATATCTTTTTCCGGTTAACATAACTTTGGCGGTTTCTAAATCATAATCGGATAACTCAAGCCATTATTTAATTTTTTCATCCATATTCATAATTTTCTAATATATACTGATTGCCTAATGATATACTATATTGTTTTATTTTATTTCTTTATTATATCTGGCTCTTTTAAAGTTTCAAATACAGAATCTAATTTCCAGATATATAATAATGCGATTTTTTAATATAAGACCATTTTCCACGACGAGTTTAATTTTTCTGCCGCTTACAGATTTATTATATTTCTATAAAACATTCGTTATATTTCTTTTCCTTCTTTATATTATAGCATATTGGAATTGCAACATTTTTTTAGACATAAAGTTAAAAATTAAAGATATGAAAGATAGAGGAAAATTAATCTAACACCTCCTGCGTCATTTTATTTTCTTGCCGCTTTTATTCCTTCGGCTATTTCTTCGACTGTATAATTTTTTAATACCCGCCTTCTGTCTTTTGTGTAATCGCCCTCTCCATGTTCAAATTGCTGTAAAAATTGAACCATACCGACATGCCCGAGCGAATCGGCAAGAGCCTTTAACCCTTTATATCTTATTTCTTCAATCGTAAAATTTCTGCAAACGCTCATTTTGTTTTCACCTCCGTTAGCCATAAAACAGGATTATAAATTTTGACATTCAATAATTCAATATTTTTATGGGCATTTTTTAAAAGCTTACCGTCTGTGGTAAGAAATATGTCGGCATCGGCAAATTCAGCACAAGCGATATGCATTGCGTCAAAAGGTTTAAAACCTGTCTCTGTAATTTCCTTTGCCCTCATTACCATTTTCTCGTCTATTTTAAACTTTGAATTCAAATCGGCTATGGATAAAATCTTTAAGATTTTTGACTGCCTATATGTATCGGCAATAGATGATATTTCAAAATCTATAACCTCGCTGTTTAATAATCGCTATTTTCTGTTTTGGCAAAAATTAAGAATAATCAAAGCAGCTTCAGATTCCAGTTTTATACGTTCTTGCGACTGTTCGTCAAAAGGCCGGTTTAAGCAGCAAACATCCATATAAACAATCATCTGATTTCACCGAATCAATAATAATGATAATATTATACCTTATTTTCTTTAAATATTAAATAACTATCATAATGCATATAATGCATAACGGCTTGCGGTTAACGTAACCATAAATTATAGGGCAAATCTGTAAATGCAGGCGGGAGTAAGAGAATAAATAAATCAGACCACTTTATTTATAAAAGCAGATTTATTTTTAATGTCTTTTATGTCTTCCATAACATCTAACGGCAAAGTGATATTTAGCCTTTTTGTATTCATAATACACCCCTCATGATGTATTTATAATACATCATTATTTATAGTTTGTCAATAACGGAGAAAATTATACAACTAATAATTTTTATAATTTTACATTAGTTTTATAAAAATACAATAATTTATTTGTTTTATATCTCAACTATTATATATCTTCACTATTCTATATCTTCTATGATTAAGTTTGCAAAATTGATTTTTATGAGGAGTAAAATCGGCAAAATGCAGTCGGGAGTGAGCAACTGTGTTGTTTGTCAAGTAAAATATTAAGCTAAATATTAAGCTGTAAACCCTTTAGAATCCCACATTTTATCGTTTTTTAGCATGCTGTTCACT
>JAKACI010000093.1 GCA_021821565.1 bacterium
AGAAAACATTTATGATGAGTTTATGGAACTGGCTTTAAAGCGCATAGAGGCTATAAAGATGGGTGATCCGCTTGATTCTGCCACTATGATGGGAGCGCAAGCTTCAATTGACCAATATGAGAAAATAAAAAATTACATTGATATTGGAAAACAGGAAGGCGCTGAGGTTTTAACGGGAGGCGACGTTTACGCAAATAAGCAATATCCCGGCGGCTATTACATTAAGCCGACTGTATTTAAAGGTAATAATAAAATGCGTATTTTTCAGGAAGAAATATTCGGTCCTGTTCTTAGCGTTACTACTTTTAAGGACGAAGCTGAGGCAATGGATATCGCAAATGACACTCTATACGGGTTGGGTGCAGGCGTATGGTCGCGCGATGTTCATCAGGTTAACACATTTGCAAGAGGCATTCAGGCAGGGCGCGTATGGGTGAATTGCTATCATTTATATCCTGCGCATGCTTCATTCGGCGGATATAAAAAATCAGGTATCGGGCGGGAAACTCACATGATGATGCTTAATCAATATCGTCATACTAAAAATGTGTTAATGTCTTACAGTAAAGACCCGTTAGGGTTTTTTTAGATAGTTTCTAATGCAGGATTAAGGAAAATATTATGTATTTTGAGCGTATATCAATAACTGAAGAAGCTAAAACAATAATTGACAGGTTAAGAGAAAAACACGGAAAATTAATGTTTCATCAAAGCGGGGGCTGCTGCGACGGTTCTTCTCCAATGTGTTTTGCCGCAGGTGATTTTATTTTAGGAAGCAGGGATTTAATGCTCGGTGAAATCTATGGTTGCAAATTTTATATGGCTGCCGACCAATTTGAATATTATAAGAATATGCATTTAACCGTTGATATCGTTAAAGGCAGAGGTTCGAGTTTTTCTATAGAGATTCCTCTCGGAATACGTTTTATAGCTAAATCAAGACTGCTTACCGATGAAGAGTTTGAAAATATTAGACCTCCCGAAGTATCAGAATGAAATATATAATATTTAATTATATAAAAAATAATATATAATATATTTCATGCGAAGTTATAAAATTAAATGGCAAAGATTAACAATTACAGGAGTTAATAAAATAAAAAATTTTAAAAAAGTCTTAACCCAATTTTGCCATAATTAATAACAACCTATTGATATTGTTATATTTATGGGGCAATACAAATTTATATTGGGACTGCAAACTAAAAAATAAAATGCCATAATATCAATAAGTTATTCTTTTTAATAATAAAAGTGAATAATAAAAGTGAATAATAAAAGCGGTGAAGTCGGGTTAAATTTTTTATATTGTAAATTATTAATAATTAGATGAAAATAAAAGTAGATTTGTCTCACTCGGCAAAAGATGCAAGCTATGACATATTAATTAATTCAAATATTTCTATAGGAACTATTTTAGAATCTATCGGAATTAAAAAAAGGGTATGTATTATAACATGTAAAACCGTCAATGATTTATACGGTTTTTCAATTAGCAATTTATTAAATAGAGCAAGTATTGAACCTTTTTTTATAATTCTTCCCGATGGCGAGAGTGCTAAAAGCATTAAATATTTATCATATATTTACGACGAGTTAATTAGAAACAGATTTGAAAGATCAGATTATATAATTGCTTTTGGCGGCGGAGTGATAGGAGATATTGTAGGATATGCCGCAGCTTCTTATTTGCGCGGCATTAATTTTGTGCAAATTCCTACTACGCTTCTATCTGATGTTGATTCTTCCGTAGGAGGAAAAACAGGCATTGACCATCCTTCAGGAAAAAATCTGATAGGGGCTTTTTATCAGCCGAAAATTGTAATTATTGATGTTGATTTTATTAATTCCTTGAATAAAAGAGAACTAATAAACGGTTTTGCAGAAGTCATAAAATACGGCGCTGTTCTTGATAAAGATTTATTCTTGTATCTTGAGAATAAGCTTGATAAAATAATGTCAAAAGATAAACAATCTTTAATGCATATAATTGAAAGTTCCTGTTCAATAAAAGCAGTTGTTGTAAACAAAGATGAAAAAGAAAGCGGATTTAGATCGGTTTTAAATTTTGGACATAGTCTCGGGCATGCAATTGAAACTCTTTTTAATTATAAGACTATAAAACATGGAGAGGCCATTTCCATAGGAATGGTTTTTGCTTCTAAATTATCCAAAGAATTAAATCTTTGCGGCAATGAAACAGTTGATAGGATCGAAACACTAATTAGAAACTCGGGACTTCCTGCGGAAATTCCAAAATTTAGTCCTGAAGAATATATTAATGCGATGAAACTAGATAAAAAAGTAGAAGATAAATCAATTAAATTTGTTTTGATTAACGGTATAGGAAGTTTTAAATTTGAAAAACTTGACTTTGCATTTATTTATAAATTTTTAAAAGATTTGCTGCAATAAAATTATATTTAATAAATAAAAATTAATTTCAAATTAGCAGCCTGATTTAAAAATCAATTATATGGAGTAATAAAATTATACTTAATAATAAATAAAAATTAATTAATTGAATATTTAAATTAATAATAAATTAAATAAATATTGTATAATTAAATTACGATAAACAATAAAAATAATTAATTGAATATTTAAATTAATAATAAATTAAATAAATATTGTATAATTAAATTACGATAAACAATAAAAATAATTAATTTTAATAAAAAACAAATAAAATTATGGAACAAAAAACTAAAACATTTGCTGAAATTTACGAATCGCAAGGACATTACAACAAGGCGCTTAATATTTATATAGAACTGCTAAAAGAAAATTCTCTTGATGTAGAGTTGATAGATAAAATTAAAGATATGCAAAACTTAATATTAAGCGAAAAAAATAAAAAGAAAGAAGCTATTGCAGCTAAAATTAGTCTGCTTAATAGTTTGCTTGATAAAATTGAGATTTATAAGACAAAATCAATAAAAAAAGCAGTTTAATTTTCAACCTCAACAGAAATAGAATATAGAATAATTTTGCTCCCTCCATAGTATTACGAGTATTACGCGACCATGACTCTATCCTTAATAAATTAAGCTATAAAAAATAGATTGAGATAATTATAATTTATTTCAGGACAAGCTAATTCTAATTCTAATTCTGTAGCGGTTTTCATTTTATAAACTATCTGCTCCTTTTACTTTATTTAATCATAATAAGAGAATATTTTCACGCTCTACCCGAAATTTAGATAGCGCTAAACATATTGTGAGCCTTTCTGTAATAGAATAAAGATTTTTTATTATTACCTTCATTTTTATAAAGTCTGCCCAAATATCTATAGGCTGTCGCTATCCATTTTTTAGCACCTATCTTTTTCATCATTGTAAGTCCTTCCGTAATATCAACTTTAGCCTTAGAATAATTTTTAGTGCATATAAGATCGCCGCCAAGATTTATAAGATTCACTGCAGTTACATAATAATCTCCGCTGCCTTTGTTTTTGTCTGAATTTAGCAAATTTAGTGCCTTCGTTTGATATTGTACGGCTTTGGAGCAATTTCCCATTCCATAGTAAGCTGCGCCTATATTACCGTAGGTAACGGCTAAGCCGCTCGCAGTCACATGCATGGGTAGAGATTCCTGATAATAATGAAGAGCTTTTGCATAGTTGCCTTTAGATAAATATATCGTTCCTATATTATTTAAATCGTCACTCTCAAGGCTTGTATCATTAACTCTTCTCGCAAGAGCGAGCGACATAGAATCATACTTAAAAGCCTCTCTTTGATTTCCGATATTATGATACGCCGAGCCTATCCAATTATAAACAAGCTTCTTTCTCGATATATTGTTAGCAGCAGGAATAGCAAAATTAAACTCGCTGATTGCTACTTTATAGTTGCCGAGATTTTCGTTAGCTTCCCCAAGACACAGACGAGCGTTGAAACTTTTATAATTGTTTTCTACGGCCATAAATCCCAACTTTTTTGCGGACATATAAGACTGTGAATTAATACGGTTAAAACACTGATTAACCAAAGCACTATAGGCATAAGCCTTTACCGTAAAGACAAATATAAAAGCTAAAGTTAAAACTAAAACTAATAACGAGGCATTCTTGATCTTAATCATTTTTGTACTCCTAAATTTAATTTAATAAATTTAATTTAATAAGTTTAATTTAGTTTAATATTATTTTAAATCTATCTATACTATAAACTATTAAACTATAAATATAGTATAAAGCAACATTGTTGAAAGTCAAGTTGAGAGGAAAATATTAATTCTTTAATAAAAATTTATTTTCCGGATTCACGTCTGAGAGGAATGACTTTGAGATACCTTGTTGTCCCACAATGCGGCATATTTAATAATCTCCGTCGGTGATTTAGGGATTAGCCGCTAATTGACTTGAATAGAATAATAGAGTAGAATTGAAGTTAATTTGGGGATTAAAAATGGATTTAAACTTTATAAATAATTTAAACAGTATAAACAGTCTAAGTAATTTGATAAATTCAGAACAAGCCGAGGGGATTTTAATAAAACATCCCTCTAATGTTTTTTATATTACAGGATATTCAGGTGAAGACTGCTATCTTTTTATGTCAAAAAATTGCACTGCCAATTTATATGTTGACGGCAGATATTATGAAAGGGCAGTTAATGAAACGGATAATAATATCGCAGGCTATAATAATAAAAATAATAATGATAAATATAATAATATTAATAATGCCGATATAAATCATATTCTTCAAAATTATAAAAACAAAAACATAATAAATGTAAAATGTTTTAAAGAACTTTATAAAGATATAGCCTCAAATTTAAAATCAGAGTTTAAATTCAAATCAAAAAATATTATTCTTTTTGAATCTCTATATTTTACTTATGAAGAATATCTTGGATTCGAAAAAGAATTAAAAGATTTTAAACTTGTGCCTGCGCATAATCTTCTGCTAAAATTAAGAAGCTTTAAAACAGAAGAAGAAATTAAAAATATAAAAAAAGCTGTATCTATAGCAGAGCAATCAATGTCTTATGCAATTAAAAATATTGCCGACAATTTTAGTTCAGGAAAAAAAATTACAGAATTGGATGTTGCCAATAATTACAAAATCAATCTCTTAAATTTTGGCAGTTCTGAAAATGCAGCGTTTGAAACTATTGTTCTTAAAGCAGAACGTTCCGCTATGCCTCACGGCGTACCTTTAGACAGTAATATTATAAATGACGGCAAAGATAATATACTTTTATGCGATTTCGGCGCCAAATACAATCATTATAATAGCGATGAAACAGTTACTTTGTTTTTTGGAACTCCGGATAGAAAATTTATCGATATATATGAAACGGTCTATGCCGCTCAGCAATTAGCTATATCAAGTATAAAACCGGGACTTAAATTTTGCGAATTGGATAAGATAGCAAGGGATTATATCGGCAAAAAAGGATATGGACAATATTTTACTCATTCGCTTGGGCATGGAGTGGGACTTGATATACACGAATACCCTTATGTGTCTTTTAAAAATGAAGATATTATTCAAGAAGGGATGGTGTTTACAATTGAACCGGGCGTTTATATAGAAGGATTTGGCGGAGTAAGAATTGAAGATATGTGCTTAGTTGCTAAAGACGGCGCGGAAATTTTAACAACAATAAAAAAAGATAAAATTAACCGATTTATTGAATAAAATTTATTTAATAATAATTTAATAATAATTTAATAATAAATAATAGTTAATAAACAAATTAATTAAATGAAAAAGTTTAAATTTTTTTTCAAAATAATTATCATTTGATTTTTTGCTTTTTTTTTAAATTTTTAAATAAAATATAGGAAAAATAAATAAATTTAAATTTTTTTAGAAATTATTATCTTAATTATTATCTTAATTATTATCTTAATTATTATTTTTCAAATTTTTTCAATTTTGTGTTGATTTTTAATTTACTTTAATTTAAAGTATATGTTAGGTAGTTATAATACCAGAATATTATTAATTAATATCAATGGAGGATTTTTGTGTATTCAACAACAGATTTTAAAAAAGGGCTCCGAATAGAATTTGAAAAAGAGCCTTTTGAAATTATTGATTTTCAGCATGTAAAACCTGGTAAAGGCGGTGCATTTGTCAGAACAAAATTAAAAAATTTAATTAACGGATAATAATAT
>JAKACI010000094.1 GCA_021821565.1 bacterium
TGTGAACTACCTATCAATAAATTGATAGGCTTCCTGTTTCATCGTATGACGGCTATATCCGGTAATCTGGATACCCGCCGGAGCATACTCCGCAGGCGTTGGACGAATGTCCGGTTCAGGCGATACCCGCCTTACCTTTAATCCTTCAAGAAATAGGTTAATGCTGGCATTAATATCTCTGTCGTGAGTAGTATTACAATCGGGACAAGTCCACTCACGGTCGGATAGCTTTAAGTCTTGTTTGATATATCCGCATACATTACAAGTTTTGCTTGACGGATAGAACCTGTTGACTTTAAATATATCCCGTCCATACCACTCGGCTTTGTATTTAAGCTGTCCTGTAAACATACCCCACGATACATCGGATATAGACTTCGATAAATGCCTGTTCTTAACCATTCCTTTGATATTCAAATCCTCAAGGACGATAACTTGGCTATCGTTTACCGTTTTTAAGGAAGCTCTATGTATATAATCCTTTCTTTGATTAGCAACTTTTTCATATATAATTGACAACTGCTTTCTGAATTTAACTTTATTTTTACTGCCTTTTTCCTTTTTGGCAAACTGCCGATTAAGTTTAATAAGTTTCTTTTCGGATTTAGAAAGATATTTAGGATTTGGTATTTTGTCCGTTGTATAATCCGTCTCCGAAGTTCCTATCGTTACAATAGCAAAATCTTTAATGCCTACATCTGCGCCGGATACTTTATTGTTTTTCGGCAATAATACAAAGTCTTTTTCTACAAGCATATTGACATAATACTTGCCGGACGGCGTTTTAGTTATTTTAACAGACTTAACCGTTTCATATACTTTTCTATGAAATTTAACTTTTATAGCAGATTTAAGTTTGGGAATATACAAAAGGTTATTGTCTATCGTAAAGCTCTGCGGCACATCGATAGAGTTGGTATTTATCTTTTTCTTGAATTTAGGATATTTAGCTCTGCCTTGAAAGAAATTACGGAAGGCGGTATCAAGATTTTTAAGGCTTGCCTGCAATGATTGAGAATTTGCAAGTTTTAAGAACGGAAAGCCTTTTTTGAGTAAAGGCAATACTTTTTTGGATTCATAATAATTAAATTTGATATTATGAATTTTATATAGATTTATAGCTCTTTCAAGAAAGAAATTATATACAAACCTGTTATATCCGAACTGTTCGTCAAGAAAAGATATTTGCTCTTTGTTCGGATATATTCTGAATTTGTAGGTATAGTTTTTAGTCATTTTTGCTTTGAGATTCGATATATTTTTTAATTACATCTTCCGATATAGAACCGATTGTTTCTATATAAAAAGATGGATTCCATAAATGACCATTCCATAACTGTTTTTTTATTATAGGATATTTTAATAATATTTTTCTTGCCGTAATTCCTTTGATCATTTTTACAATATATGAAGGAGCTATTTTAGGATGAGCCGAAACGAATATATGAATATGGTCTTTTTCTCCTACTTCCATAACTGACACTTCAAATTCTTTTTCCTTTGCAATTTCCTGTATTAAATCTTTTATGTAATATTCTATTTCTTGAGTTAAAACTTTTTTGCGATATTTTGTAGAAAATACTATATGATAGTTGCAATTATATATGCAGGTTCTTGCTTGTTTTAAGTTATTTTTCATTATACATATAGTATAGCATAATTTTAACAACAGTCAAGTAATAAATACAGTTAATTAATACGTATAGTCTGCTTACATCTCTCCTTTAAAAAGGAGAGGATTTCGCAGGTTTTCCTAAATGGCTATATCTTTTCGTCATCTGTGTAGTCCTGTGTCCTAACAGCTCGCCAGTGATGTATAGCGATGTTCCGTTCATCACCATTTTAGAAGCGAATACGTGCCTTAAATCGTGTATGTGCATATCTTTAAGTCCGGCGTTTCTGCAGGCGGTATGAAAAGAACGTCTGAAATCGCCTAATTTTGCTCCGTTTTTATTAAAGACATATAAACAGTCCTGATTCTTTTCTATACCGCTTAAAAGCTCTTTTAACTGCGTGTGAATTGGCATATATCTGTCGTATTTAGTTTTAGTGCCTTTTATAGCTATTACGTTATTTTGCAGATCTACATCGTCCCATTTAAGATTAAAAACTTCGCCTTTGCGGCAGCCGGTATAAATTAAAAATGTTATTAAATCTTTAGTAAGCTTATTAGTGGCGCCTGCTATAAGCTTATCTATATCCGAATCGGATAATGTTTTAAGGCGGGATAGTTCGTTAAGTTTTTTAATGCCGGTTGCGGGGTTTTTGTCGAGATAACCGCGCTCAATACAGAAGTTAAAAAAGTGGTGCAGCGTTGTTATTTCAAGATTAATCCAGCGAAAATTTATTTCCGATTCTCTTTTAGTTATGTTTTTATTGCTTTTCATAGCTTCTAATTTCCTTTGCAGCTGATAATATTTTATATCTTGCGTTGTAATGCCGGTAATATCCCTATTTATAAAAGTAAAATGACTGAAAGCTGTTGTTTTATTTTGAATATGTTTTTTTGTCGTGTTTTGATTTTTTATATATTCTTCCCAGACGTCCTTAAATATTCTTACCTTAATAAATTTTACAGGTATATCAAATTTATTTCTAACGACGTCCGCCTGCAGAGCGGCAGCTACTTCTTCGGCGAGCTTTTTATCTTTGGTCTTGCAGGATAGCTGATGATGTTTTTTGTCTGCCCTGAACTCACACCACCAGATATTACCTCGTTTATATAGTCTCATATTTCAGTTAAAAAATGTATGCGTTTTTGTATGTAAAATATACGTATTTATACCTATTTATATACATTTTTTACTTTTTATTGTCAAGAAAGATTTTCTCAGAACGGCTTATTCACTGCGGTTTTAAGTGGTGCGCCCGGAGGGAGTCGAACCCACGACCTGCAGATTCGTAGTCTGACGCTCTATCCAGCTGAGCTACGGGCGCTTCATTATAATAAAATGCAATAACATATTGCTTATGTATGCTATATTATTACATTATATCTCCGCAATAAGGACAATATTTTATTCCGGGCAGCGGCGGAATAGTCATGCCACATTTTTTGCATATTTTATCCGAATCTAAACTATTTAATTTTTTATATAATTTTTCTTCTAATTTTTCAATAAATTTTTCAAAATGCTTTAAATCTTCCTTTTTGAAATTTTTAGTTATCGATTCAATAATTACAGTATCTTTTTCAATCCTTGCTTCAAGTTCTTTTCTGTTAATGTAAAAATAAACTTTAAATTTGTTAATTTCTTTTCTGGTAACTAATTCTTCATCTATAAATTTTTTAAAGCTTTGACTTATAATAGACGGAGCAAGTCCTGTTTCGTCTTTTACTCTTTTAGTCGTAATCGGCTTTTTATCATTCTTAAGAAAGTGCTTTATAATCATTGCGTAAACCATAAACTCAGAAGGACCCATAAGCCTTATTTGGAAATCGTTAATTAAATATCTGCTTGTCCATAACGCAATAGAAATATAATAATACTTTTTTAAATTATCGCTTTTGTCTAAAAAATCAGAAAGATTTTTTTCCTGCTCGTTATTAAGTATATTATTCTTTTTTAAAAGATCTATTACTCCGCTTAATAATTTGTTTATAATTATTGCGTCTGAATCGTCAAAACTGCAAAATTCAAGCGCTTTTAAATTAATAAAATTAAATTTTTGGAGGAGCGTATAAGATAAAATATAATTTGTTTTTCTTTTATCTTCCGTTAAAGTTGATTTTTTTATTAATTTATTGTCCTGCAATGTTTTTAAAACAGTGGCGAGATGCGGCGTTGAAATATACAATTTATTTAGTTCTTTATAAGATACTACGACACCGTTTTTTTCAAAATCTTTTTTTTCTTTTTCCGTAGAATGAGTATATTTATAAGCAAAATATGCAAATATAGTAAATTCAATGTCGCTAAGATAAGCAATTTCTTTGTTATCTGGCGGTATATTTGTTATAGTGTCTTTTATAAATTTGTCTCTATTTAAAAAAAATAGACTTAAAATTATATAAAATTTAGTTTGAAGATTTTTCATAAATTCCTCCGAAATGACTTTTTATTTTTTGGTATTTATTACTATAGTTAGTTATTATATGTATATAAATATTAACTATACTATATACTATACTATACTATACTATACTATAAACATTACACAATATTTACAGTATAGTCATACTTTACTATTGTATCATAAAATTTAATAATGTAAAACAAAATATTTATGTAAATCATAAAATATTATATTTAAACACTAATATAAGTATATTTTTATATAAACCTAAAACAATGACTTTTAATCCTGCAAAAGAAACTATCTATAAGTTATAAAAGTTATAATGTCAAATAGCTCTGGATTCCTGCCTTCGCGGGAATGACAACCAAAATGTAAAATAACAAAGCCTCACAAAATCATTCTTGCGCAGGCAGGTACGTTTTAAAGCCGTCGGCATTTAGACGGCTCATCCAGAAAATAAATTTTCTATCGGCAATTTTGGGGTTGACAAAATATCTTGACTTAAATTTAATTATAAGTATA
Source organism: bacterium (assembly GCA_021821565.1). The sequence goes on from JAKACI010000094.1 coordinate 4,543, forward strand.
ATAAACAATTACTATAAAATTAATAGATAATATATATAACTAAACTATAAACTAAATAATCATATAATTAAGCTATAAATAAATAATCATATAATTAAGCTATAAATAAAATATATCAAATATTAATATATTATAAGGGAGTATAAATAATGTCAAGAGCTTGCAGTGTTTGCGGAAAAAGTATTCAATTCGGCAACAAAGTTTCCCATGCAAATAATAAAACTAAAAAAGTATCTCTGCCTAATCTGCATATAGTCAAAGCCGATTTTAACGGAATGCATAAAAAAGTCAAAGTTTGTTCTAAATGTCTAAAGGCAGGCAAGATTATAAAAGTAATCGCCAAATGATCTTGAACGGTCTCGTTCCATTTGTCTTCTCCTGATTAAATTAATTAATTATAAATTATAATTTAATTATACAGGACTGACACAAAATTTTGAACGGTCTCAATATTAATATTTTTTTAATGAATATACAAGAAAATCGCCGTCTTACATTCATTGAAACAGGAAGCTCACGTCTCTTAACCTAACTTCACCAATTTTATTATTTAAAATTATAACTTATTGATATTACTATATTTTATTTTCTATTTTGTAATCCCTATAAAAGTTTGCGTGCCCCAATAAACACTGTAATATCAGGTGTTTGCCGTTAATAGTGGTGAAGTTGGGTTAAGGCGGAAGTAGTTCTATCTCACCATTAATAAGTAACTCTATTTACTTTAATAACGCCTTTTATTCCTTTTATAGAATTTAAAATATTATCAATCTGAGCTGTATCCTTAACCTCTATGTCAAAGATATGTATTGCTCTGCCGTCTTTAAGCGTCCTTACCTGAGCTTTTGCAATATTTGCGCCACGATCAGACATAACTGCGGCAATTTCGGCAAGTATACCTTTCTTATCTTCTGTAACAATATTTATTTTAGTTTCAAAATAACCGAGTTTTGATATTTCTGCCGTTTTCCAGCTGACGTCTATAAGTCTGGTTTTATCCTCACCCATCATATTCTTACAATCGGATTTATGAACTATAACGCCTCTGCCTCTTGAAATATAACCTACAATTAAATCTCCCGGAACGGGATGACAGCAGCCTGCTATCTTATAAAGCAAATCTCCGCCGAAAGGCGAGGTGATAATATTTTTATTGTTTAATGAAGATTGAATTTTGATTTTTTGAAGAATTTTTTGAATAACATTTCCTGTCCTTTTGGTGATTAATGATAGTCCGCCTGAATCTTTAAAACCGGGAATAACCGATGAAAAAATATTTTTAGGCGAATATTTGCCGAAACCTATTCCCGCATATAGTTCTGATTCGTCTTTAAGGGAATAATGATTTATCGCAAGAGCTGTTAATTCATTAAATTCAATCTTTTTATCTCCTAATTTTTTAAATTCTTTTTCTAAACTTTCTTTTCCAGAAGCAACGCTTACTTCTCTTTCCTGCTGTCTTATCCAGTTTCTGATTTTAGATATAGCTTTGGAAGATTGAGTGTAATTAAGCCAATCTTTGGAAGGATGATGCCCTTCTCTAGTTATAATTTTCACAATATCGCCGTTTTGCAATTT
>JAKACI010000095.1 GCA_021821565.1 bacterium
CGTATTTTTAATTTTACTGGTATTAATTTTTTTAATATTTTTTATTGCACTGTATTTTTTATTTTTTTTATGTATATTATTTGTTTTATCTGATTTTATTTTAATACCTTTTTTAATATTTTTAATATTATTAATATTATTGTATGCAACTTTCAGTTTATCCGGCGTAACCGTAAGCAGAATAGAATTTTTTTTTTGTTTTGATTTACTATGTTTTAAAGAAGTGACTTTAGAAACGTTGTTAAAATTAATCTGAATTATAGGAGACGCAGTAGCTTGAATCTTTGCCGCCTCACCGTATGAATTATTAGAAGCAATGGTTAGATAAGAAATAATAGCTAAAGTAAGTATTAATAATAAAACATTTGATATAAATATTTTTAACAATATTGATATATAGTTTAATTTTAAATCCATAAAAAAATCTCCAGATACTTTTCATTAAAAAAATTTATTAATTAAATTATTAAATGCAATAATTTTATATTTTATATATAAATTATATTATATATAGATTAATCTACGGCAAATATTTTTTATTTATGCATTTGCACAAATACAAATATAGATTATAAATTATATAGCAATAATATAAAAAAAGTCAAATACTTTAAATAGTCCTTTGTGTTAAATTCTTGACAATTTCAGTGAAATTTGATTTAGTAATATTTACATATTATATATTATCATTTTCTAAATTAAATAAAAATCAGTATATATATAAATATAAATACAATCTATGCAATAATAAATAATATATAAATTAATTAAAAATAATAATTAAAAATAATAATTAAAAAACTAAGGGGTTGAAAGATGCAGAAAAAGTATTTGTTGGCACCGGGACCTACGCCGGTTCCTGAGCGCGCACTGGCAGAAATGGCGCTTCCTATTATTCATCATAGAGCACCGGAATATTCGGTTGTATTGCAAGAAGTGAGAGATAATTTAAAGTACTTATTTCAAACAAAAAATGAAGTTTTAATTTTTACTTCAAGCGGGACTGGAGCTATGGAAGGATGTGTTTCAAATTTACTTTCTAAAGGGGACCGCGCTATAGCTGTAAGAGGCGGAAAATTCGGTGAAAGATGGTTTGATATTTGCAAAGCATACTCTGTTGACGTTCAGGCAATTGATGTAGAATGGGGGCATGCTGTTTCTCCTGAGGCAATAGAAAATGCTTTAAATAAAGATCCTGAAATTAAAGCTGTATATATCCAGGCATCCGAAACATCAACGGGAGTTTATCACCCTGTTAACGAAATAGCCGAAATAGTTAAAAAAAGAGATAATACAATACTTGTCGTAGATGCTATAACGGCTCTCGGGGTAGTAAATGTTCCTCAAGACGAATGGGGCATAGATGTTGTAGTTACAGGATCGCAGAAGGCTCTTATGCTTCCTCCGGGGCTTGCTTTTGCTTCATTAAATGAAAAAGCGTGGTCTTTTGTCGAGAAATCAGATTTGCCGAAATATTATTTTAATTTTAAGAAAGAAAAAAAATCTCTGGAAAAAAATCAAAATGCATATACTCCCAATGTTCAGCTTATTGTCGGATTGCGTGAAGTTTTAAAAGAAATTAAAGAAGAAGGGCTTGAACATGTTTTTAAAAGACATGCAAGTTTAGCTAACGCTACAAGAAAGGCGGTTCAGGCATTAGGTCTTAAATTATACACTGCAGATGAACCATCCAATGCGCTCACGGCTGCCTGGGCGCCTGAGGGTATAGATGCAGGAAAGATTACTAAATTAATTAGAGAGAAATATGGTATTACTATAGCAGGCGGGCAAGATGCGGTAAAAGGCAAAATATTCAGGATTGCTCATTTAGGATACGCAGGTTGTTTTGACGTAATAACCGTTATTTCTGCTTTAGAAGCCGTGCTAAAAGAGCTTGGCTATAAATTTGAAACGGGTATCGGTTTGAAAGCGGCTCAGGAAGCTCTTTTTAGCAGCTAAAATTAAATCAGTATTAAAATTTATTTTATTTCACTAAAATATATACTAAATACTATATTATACTAAATATATTATATAATGTAATGGAGGAGACCGTTAAGATGCTTAAAGTTCTTGTCAGTGATAAGTTATCTAAAGAAGGTATTGATATATTATCTCAAACAGGTAAAATTCAGGTTGACGTCAAAGTCGGCTTAAAACCCGAAGAACTTAAATTGATAATACATGAATATCACGGCATAGTTATCAGAAGCGCAACAAAACTTACCAAAGATATAATTGAAGCGGCTAAAAATCTGAAAGTTATAGGCAGAGCAGGAAGCGGTCTAGATAATGTAGATAAAGCTGCCGCAACCGCTGCAGGAATTGTTGTGATGAATACCCCCGGAGGAAATACCGTTACTACGGCTGAACTTACTTTTGGGATGCTTCTTGCAATGTCAAGGCATATTCCCCAGTCTTTTTTATCTATTAAGGAAGGCAAATGGGAAAAAAGTAAATTTCAGGGCACTGAAGTATACGACAAGACATTGGGCATAATCGGTTTAGGCAATATCGGACAAGCATTAAATAAAAGAGCTAAATGTTTTGGAATGAACGTTATAGGATACGATCCTTTTCTTTCAAAAGAAAAAGCCCAAGAACTTGAGATCAGCTATGTAAATTTAGACGAAATTTATGCAAAATCCGATTATATAAGTGTGCATACCCCGCTTTCTAAAGAAACAAAAGGTATGATAAATAAAGAAACCATTGCAAAAATGAAAGACGGCGTGAGATTATTAAATATTGCAAGAGGCGGTATAATAAATGAGGCTGACCTTTATGAAGCATTAAAGTCTAAAAAAGTAGCATCATGTGCATTAGATGTTTTTGAAATTGAGCCTCCGGTCAATAATCCCCTTTTAACTTTAGATAATTTAATTGTTACTCCGCATCTGGGGGCATCTACCGAGGAAGCTCAGATAAATGTTGCGGTGGCAGTTTGTAATCAGATAGTTGATTATTTGCTTAACGGAACTATAAAAAATGCCGTCAATGTACCTTCCGTTACAAAAGAAGAGCTTGAAGTAGTAGGTCCTTATCTGACGTTAGGAGAAAAATTAGGCAAACTTGCGGGAAATTTAGTTGCAGGAGCCATTAAATCTATTAAAATAGATTACAACGGACTTGTAGCTAATCATAATATATCCGCTATCACCCCAAATGCGATAAAAGGTCTGCTTTATCCATTGCTCGGCGAAGAGATTAATTACATAAATGCTAATGAAACGGCAAAAAAACGCGGTATCTCGGTTATTGAAGCCAAATCGGATTCTAATTTTGATTATACCAGCACAATTACTCTTTCAGTTGCAACCGATAAAGAAACTTTTATTATTACAGGAGCGATATTCGGCAAAAAAAATCCATGGATAGTAAAAATTAACGATTATGCTATTGAAGCTATCCCTGAAGGTCATATGCTTGCGATATTTAATCTTGATAAACCGGGGGTAATAGCTTCTATCGGAAAAATTTTAGGAAAAAACAATATAAATATAGCAAGAATGCACCTCGGCAGAGATAAAGAGCAGGCTATTTCCATATTGCAGCTTGATTCAAAAGCGGATAATAATGTTATAAATGAACTTTTAGCCGAACCTAATATTATACGCGCGCAATATCTCGAATTATAATTACAGTGAATAAAAAAAATAATATAAATTTGGGAACCCAGTCGCCGGCAGGAACTAGGGATTTTTTGCCTTCCGAAGCAGCAATAATTGCTGAAACGGGTAAAGTATTGCTTAGCGAATTTTCAAAGTGGGGATACAAAAGAGTTATCACCCCGAGTATTGAGTATATAGATACTTTGAGGATTAATTCGGATGTTAATAATTTATTCAAAGTTGTAGATGTAGGCTCAGGGGAACTTTTGTCCTTTAGAAGCGATTTTACTCTGCAAATTGGACGATTGAGCTCCGCTATAATAAATTCTAACGCGCTGCCTTTTAAATTTTCTTACTGCGGTCCCGTATTGCGAAACATAGATGTAGTAAGCGGAAAACGTAGAGAAATATGGCAAGCAGGCGTTGAGATGGTAGGACCTGATTCGCCTGAGAGCGATGCGGAGCTTATTGTTATGGCAATAGAATCTTTAAAAAAATTAAAAATTAAAGATTTTAACGTTGACATAGGTAATGTTGAATTTTTTAGAGGAATCATTGCAGGTCTTGATGAAAATATAAGCAAAAAAATTGAATACTGCGTTACAAGAAAAGATGTTTCTTCATTAATTAATATTCTTGAAAATGTCAATTTGAACGATAGAAAAAAAGATATTATCAAGGCGCTGCCTTTTATGTTCGGGGAAAAAGATATTATTAAAAAAGCATGGGATATGGTTGACAATGACAGATCAAAAAGAGCGATAGAAAATATAGAAAGGATAATATCTTATATTAAAACATATCAATTAGACGAATATATAACTGTTGACCTTGGCGAAGTCCGCAGGCTGCATTATTATACGGGAACAATTTTTGAATGTTATGCGCCGGGCAGCGGTTATGAACTGATAGGCGGAGGAAGGTATAACAATTTATTAGAATCTTTCGGGCAAAATTATGCAGGCGCGGGATTTGCCATGAATTTAGACATAATTTCAGAATTTATCGGCAGAAATAAAATAACCGTAAAATCAGATGATTTTTTAATAGCCAATAAAACGGCAGACCGTATAATTTCCGTTGAATTAAATAAATTCTTAAAAAATGCAGGATTTAAATCGGAAATTAATTTTATGGATTATGGTTATTTGGAACATATAGAATATATGAAACAAAATCATATTAATAACTTAGTTTATATATATAACGACAAAAATAATGCCGAAAAAGAAAAACTTATTGTTTCTTATCAGAATATAAAAGATGAGAATAAAATCAACTTTTATTCTCTAAAAAAATTCAAAGAATATATTATAAACATTAAAAAAATATAGATTCAATATTAAAATTAATTATTTATATTAAATATTAAAATTATGAGAAAAAAAAATATTATAGTGGTAGGTCTTCAGTGGGGCGACGAAGGAAAGGGGAAAATTGTAGATCTTTTGTCTAAAAATGTTGATATAATTGCGAGGTATCAAGGCGGCAACAATGCCGGACATACGGTGGTTACCGGCGATATAAGTTTAGTCTTCAGGCTTGTTCCTTCGGGTATACTTAATGAAGATAAAATTTGTATTCTCGGTAACGGCGTAGTGGTAGACCCGGTTGTCTTATTTGAAGAATTAGAAGCATTGCAAAAAATAAACATAAGGATTAGGGAAAGATTTTATATTTCCCATAAATGCCATATTATTATGCCGTATCATAAAAGATTGGATATAGCGCGGGAAAGATTGAGAGGCGCGGGAATGATCGGTACTACAGGAAGGGGAATAGGCCCTGCCTATGAAGACAAAGTGGCAAGAATTGGAATCAGGGCAATTGATCTTACAAAAAAAGACGTGTTATATGATAAAATTATTATGAGTCTTAAGGAAAAAAATTATTTATTTGAAAATGTATTGGGCGAAAATATATTTAATCCTGACGAATTAATTAACGAATATTTTGAATACGGCAATAAACTCAAGGATTATTTGATAGATTCTTCCGAATTTATAAATCAAAGCATAGAAGCGGGTAAAAATATTATGCTTGAAGGAGCGCAGGGGACATTCTTAGATGTGGATCACGGCACGTATCCCTATGTCACTTCTTCAAATACTGTTGCAGGCGGTTCAATGTCAGGAATCGGAATAGGTCCTACAAAAATTGATGAGGTGGTAGGTATCACTAAAGCTTATACTACTAGAGTAGGCGAAGGCTATTTCCCCACGGAATTCAATGAAGGACTCGGAGATGCGATAAGAGATAGAGGCGAAGAATTCGGTTCCGTTACAGGAAGACCAAGAAGATGCGGCTGGTTTGATGCTAATTTGATAAAAACGGCGAAATACCTTAACGGTATTACAGGAATGGTTGTTACTAAGATAGATGTTTTATCGGGTTTAAAAAAAATTAATATTTGCACAGGTTATCTTTTTAAGGGTTCAATTATAAATCATCTTCCTTATTCT
>JAKACI010000096.1 GCA_021821565.1 bacterium
GTTATATTAAATTTTTTAATATAACGCCCTAATAAATCACTATCTTTTTCATTTTTCATAATATTAAAAGAATTACTTATAACCGCATTTTTATAATCGGCGATATCCTTTTCATTAATCTCAAATTTGGGCTCTTTGATTGATAAAATACCGCCATTTTTAAGAACTCTATGAAATTCCTTAATGGCTTTTTCTTTTTCTTTAATTTCATGAAACGCATAATAAAGAAATATTAAATCAATATCATTATTTTTAATTGATTTTAAATTAGCCGCATCTTCAATTTTAAAACTGACATTGCTCAAAAAAGAAGATTTTCTTAATGCTTTATCTACCATTTTTTTCTGGATATCTATTGATATCACGGAACCGTCACTGCCGACCTGCCTTGAAAGATAATACGTTAGAAAACCGTTGGCAGCGCCGACTTCAAGAACTTTCATTCCTGATTTTACGCCCATTATTTTTATTTTTTTTTCAGGATTTTCAATAAATTTTCTTACGGGATTATCTAATATAAATGAAAAAATAGGGTTAAACAAATGGTATGTTTTTAATTTCATAAATTTTATTAACCTCTTATTTATTTTCTATTGTTTTAATTGTATTGTTTTAAATTACAATATTTATAATAATTCAAAATATTATATTTTTAGTATTACGCCTTATAACTCAATATAATTTGGAAAAGAAATACCCGCGGACAGTATAATCTGTATGCCGTTTTTAATAGTAATATCCGTTTCGATAACATCTTCCTTTTTTGCAATCATGCTGAAACCTATGTAAAGATGATTCATTGGTATATATACTACGCAATATGGTTCCATATTTTCTTTCGTTCCGATATTTGTTTCGGAAGTTAAAAACCCGTATAAAAACTTGTTATCCTGATATCTGACAAGAACGAATTTTTTAAATGAAGCTTTATCGGAAGAAAATATATCAATCCATTGTTTTGTGGATTGATATAAAAGATTTACAAGCGGAATTTTTAAAATTCCTTTTTCAAAAAAACCTATAATATTTTTACCTATTACATTTGCAACAAGAAATCCAACAATAAATATAATAATTATAAAAGGTATTAAACCTATATCAGGTATATATATATGAAAATAATGTTTTACGATTAATGAAAAAGGATTAAATAAGATATTGATTTCATCAAGAAGCCATACAATAACAAATATTATTACTAGAACAGGAATAATTATTGTTGATCCTGCCAGAAATCTTTTTTTTAATTTATCACCGAAAGATGCACTCATTAATTTTGATTATATTTTATATTGATTTATTTTAATTTATTATATTTATACTATTATAGTATATATTATAGTGCATTAATGCATCATAAAAAAATTAAATAGGCGTCTTTTATTAAAATATCTAATAAAAGACGCCTATTATAATTATTATTGAATTTTCAATAAAAATTGCATAAATTTAAATTACAAAGAGTTAATATAAGCTACCATAGCTTTAAGTTTCCTACCTCTCAAGCCTGGGCCCTTCAATGCCATTCTGTCGCACATTTTAACCTTTTTGGCGAGAGTCAAGTGCTTGTGATGCATTCTATTAAATGCTGCTATTTTTTGCTTAGCATTCTTTACGGTCATAATAACCATGCCTCTGCCGTGCATCTTAATATATGTGTCTGCGCTGTATACATGACAGGTGGCGCATGAAAAACCGTTAGAACCGATAGATTTAGAATAAAAAAGTTTTTTACCGTATGCTATAAGTTTTGCTTTTTCTGCAGTCATTCTATGATGCATATATCTATGATGCATAGTTCTATGCGACGACTTCATGTTGTTTTTTCCTAAAACCAACGCATTTGCAGAATTCAAAGGTAAATAAATTGATAGAACGGCGAAAAAAAGGGCAAGGACTAAAAATTTCTTCATTACAACCTCCGTAAATTGTTTTAAAATTATATTTATATTACTTTGTATTAATTTATATATTTAAAATAAATTACATACTTTATCTCTCTTTATATCTATAATTATATTATATACATAAAATTAAATTTTTCAAACTATATAACTATATAAATAAATAAATAAATCATAAATACATAAATACATAAATATTTTTTAAAGATACCTGCTTTTATTTATTTTATTTATAAGATAAAATAACCTATATCATAACAATATTTTTTTAACGCGTCTTTCCAATTTCTCAATTCAATCTTGTAGTCTAATTTAATTTTGGCGCAATCAAGTCTGCCATCGGCCGGTCTTTTGGCAGGCCTGACAAATTTATCGGACGAGACAGGAACTATGTTGCAGTTAGCTCTTTTAAAAATCTTGATAATTTCTGCCGCGAACTCATACCATGAAGCATACCCGCCGTTAGCTATATTATATATTTCATTATTTCCTTTATCGTTAATAATTATATCTCTTATTGCAAAGGCAACATCTTTGGTATATGTAGGCGAACCAAACTGATCATCTACGACATCTATTGATTTTTTAGTATCTGCCGATTTTAATATCGTGTTAACAAAATTTTTGCCGTTTTTACCGTAAAGCCATTCGGTTCTTAATATAATATAGCTTGCTTTTGAATCTTTAATCGCATTTTCGCCTTTTAATTTTGAAAGACCGTATTCATTGATAGGATTAACATCGTCATTTTCATTGTAAGGCGCTTTCTTTAGACCGTTAAAAACATAGTCGGTACTTATATGAATCAACCTTGCATTAATTTCTTTAGATGCGATTGCAAGATTTAATGCTCCTATGTGATTAACTTTATCGGCTTTTTCTTTTTCGGTTTCCGCCAAGTCAACATTTGTATAAGCAGCGCAGTTTATTATATAATCAGGTTTAAACTTGACGAGAGCATTCATAACATCGTTTAATTCCGTAATATCAAGATTTACGGAATTAAAATTATGAATTGCTGCATTATCGTCTTTTAATGCTGCATTTACATCTATTCCGAGCATTCCGGTAGAACCTATCAGAGCAATAACTTTTTGCATTTAAATTACCCCATTTTATACATAGTATTATAATAATTCCTATAATCTCCTGAAATTATTTTCTTCCACCATTTTTCATTTTGTAAATACCAATTGATGGTTAAGTCTAATCCTTTATCTAAATTTAATTGGGGATTAAATTCCAGTTCTTTATTAATTTTAGAAAAATCTATGGCATATCTTCTATCATGTCCGGCTCTATCTTTAACATATTTAATTAAAGATAAAGGCTTGTTTAATTTTTTAAGAATTAAAGAAATAATATCTATATTTTGCATTTCGCTCAGTCCGCCTATATTGTAAACTTCCCCGAATTCTCCTTTGTCAAGAACGGCGAGTACCCCTTTTATATGGTCGTCCACATATATCCAGTCTCTGATATTTTTACCGTCGCCGTATAAAGGAATGTCTTTTCCCGTCAATGCATTAATAATAGTCAGCGGTATCAATTTTTCAGGGAACTGGTATTGTCCGTAATTATTTGAACATCTTGTGATTAAAACAGGCATACCGTAAGTATGAAAAAATGACATAACAAGCATATCGGCGGATGCTTTTGAAGCAGAGTATGGGCTTCTCGGAGATAACGGGGTTATTTCCGTAAATAAACCTTTTTCCCCCAGAGAACCATAAACTTCATCGGTAGAAATCTGAAGAAATTTTTCTATTTTATATTCCAAAGACAATTTAAGCAAGTTTAGCGTTCCTTCAATATTAGTTTTTATAAATATAGAAGGATTGATAATTGATCTGTCTACATGGGATTCCGCCGCAAAATTAACGACATAATCAATTTTATTTTTTTTAAAAATTTCTGAAAGCTCATCGTTATTAACTATATCAATTTTATAAAATTTATAATTATTTGTTTTCCCCTCATCTATATTATCGGGGTTTGCAGCATAGGTAATACTGTCAATGTTTATAATTTCTATATCTTTTCTATTGCCTGCAACATATTTTATAAAATTTGTTCCTATAAAACCCAATCCGCCGGTTACAAGATATGTTTTCATAATTTTAATGTTTAATATTTATAGTTGATTATATTTAACGTTATGATGACGCCTTAGTGTTATCGCATCAAGGATTAAAAGCATAATTAGGCGTCATTACGCTAACTCCGCCTGCTGTTGCAGCCGGTGAAACCATATTGCCGAAACCGTAAGTTCCTATTCCTTTGAGCACCAAACCGAATGAAAAAGCCCACTGATGAAAATAAGGCATATTTGTATAGCTTGCAACAAACCCGAGACAACCCAGATTATATATTATTCCGATAGAATTTGAAACATCTTTATGAGTTGTAACATCATAATTTTCTGCCAAGTTCAGGCTGAATCCGCCAATAATATTTAAATTAGCGCCCACGCTTGCATATGATAATGTATTTGTAGGAGTAATTAAAGAAAGACCCTGCGGAAACAATGAAGGATTGCTCGAATTAAACATATCCAACGCCCCGAGATAACCTTGAATATCATTAACCGCAGTGTATCCAAACCCTAAAGAATCATTTCTAAAATCAGTTAATTGCGTGCCTAAATTATAATTATTAAAAACATAATTATTATCGTCGTAACTCCATGAAGCTATAAAATGAATGTTACCGAACGGATGATATCTCAACCTGCCCATAATATCCGAATTTGAATTATTATAGTTGAAATAATTAACCGGATTAATAAAATTGCCTGAAAATGAATGGTATTGATAAATATCCATTCTGAATAAATTTGATATATTTGTTTTTGAATAATTTTCTAAATCCCAGCTAAACCCATATTTAACCGCACTTTGCGGCGGTATATAATCGGTCTGATCAAATAAAGGAAGCCCCGATTGATTTACCGGCCTGATTAAATTATAGTTGATATAGGGTTTTACAAAAGAAATTAATCCGCTGCCGTTTTTATTATTTTTATAATTCTTAAATAATGTTGCATTACTTGAAATGCCTGCATAATATACTTCTCTGCTTTGATTTGGATAATTTTGGCTGCTAACCCCCGCATTTTTGATATCATCATAGCCCGTATATCTGAAACCGGCTGAAGGAGTGATATTTATGCCGCTTAATAATTTAAAAGGCATATATAAATCCGGAAAAATATCTAATCTGTTTGCGCTATAATAGCTCGCGCTTCTTAAAACATTTAAAGATGAATTAAATTTTAAATACAAAGGTGCAAAATAAAATTTTTTAAGCTCGTCCTCGCCGCTGAGCGAAAGCCTCGGATATTCGTCAACGGTAGCATAATTCGGAAAAAATAAATTATCTAATCTTAAAAAATTTATTCTGGACGAAAAACTGCCGAAATCTTTTGTCGCTGAAAAATTAGAAGAAAGCCTATTTTTAGTCATCTGATATACGTTTGTCGAAAAATCCTCATAAAAAGCAGGATCGCTTGGGATATTTAAATTTGTCTTAATTGCTACACCGTCTATAAAATCTGCATTATGAGAAAACAACAGATAACGGGATAAATGCGGGGATAAAGCAAGGCTTTTAGGACCGCTGCTTTCATTAATATAAAAACCGTATATAGAGCCATGTGAAAATTGATTTAAACTATATCTATATTTTAACGAATTTCCTATACCGAGGAAACTGTAATAATTTAAATTGTATGTAAGGTCTTGGCTTCTTCCAAGATCAAAATAATATCCTTCACCTGCCTGAAAACCTGTGAGGCTGCTGTACCCTGCAGTGGGTATCAGCAATCCCGAAGATTTCTTTGTTTTAATCGGCATTATCATAATAGGAAAATATAAAACAGGCACGTTATGTATATAAAAAAATGAATTATAAGAAAATGCGTATTGGCCTACGTATATATTTGAAAATGAAGAATATATTTTCCATGACGGCGGTTTTCTTATGCAAGATGTTAAATAACCGTTTTGAACTTGATAAAATCCTTTTGCTTTATGTGTAATTTTTTGACCATATATAAAAATATTTTTTTTAAGATAATGTATATGCGAATAATAAATATTTCCAAATTTATTTTTTA
>JAKACI010000097.1 GCA_021821565.1 bacterium
AAATATTTAACCCATAAATATACCCAATCGTGTGACGAAAATACATTATTGTTTTGGCTTTCCTTCAGCAATGCATTCCATTCATTCTTTAAGTTTTCTAAGTCTTCAATGCTTCTTATTATTTTTATCATTAATTAATTGTTTAATATATATTTTAATATAACTAAATATTGATCCTTAATCCTGCGTTAGGATTTTTAAATAACTCCCCCTTGCGCGTCATTCACTTGAAAATGAAAATCCGGTTTTATTTATTTCAATAAAATCTGTCTTGATTCTTAGTGTCATTCCTGCGAAAGCGGGAATCCAGAATTATTTAGCATTGGAATATGAATATCTTAAATAGTTTCTAAATCGTAAATCCGTATTTAGATTTAATATTTATATTTATTTGATTGTTATTTATTAATTTTTAATATTTGTTGTGATTGTGATTTTGTGATTTATTAATATTTAACTATTAGGTTAGGTAGGTTTAGGTTTATGGGTAGGCTTGCCTGAAATTAATTTAAATACATCGCTTACACAAATTTTTTTCATACATAACGCATATTTTTCTATATCTACATTTAAACTTAAGTTATTATTATTGATAAAAGTGTCGTTAGCATTAGCATTAGCATTAGCATTAGCATTAGCATTAGCATTAGCATTAGCATTATTAATTTCTTTTTTATTTATTAAACTGCAAGATTTTTTAAAGCAAGGAGAGCATATAAGACTGCTATTTAAAATTTTAATATTGTCTTCTCCTATAGGACCTGTCAGTTCTGAACTTGTAGGTCCAAACAACGCAATTATTTCAGGACCGTTTTCTATACTTGCAGCTATATGCATAAGCCCGGAATCTCCTGTTATAAAATAATCCATTTTTGCGATTAGCTCTTTTGCCTGCATTAATGTAGTCTTGTTTGTTGAATCTGCAATAAATGTTTTTATGTTTTTATAATTGTTTTTTATAGAATTGATTATTTTTTCTGAACATATTTTATCTTCTTTGCCGCCGAATATTATAATTCTGGCATCATATTTTTTAAAAATTAATTCTGAAAGTTTAACAAAATACTCGGCAGGCCACTTTTTTGTCATCCACGCTCCGCCTGAATTAATTCCAATAAAAACGGTATTTTGATCAAAATTAAATTTTTCAGATATAAACTTATCGGCAAATTCTTCATCTGCTTTAGTTGTTTTAAATGTCGGCCTTATATCATCAAGAGCAAGCCCTCCTGAAGATGTTGCAAGATATAGATAAAATTTCGCTGCATGCTCAGGTTTTCTTCCAGTTCTGCTTATTCTTTTATTAGATAAAAACCCAAGATTTGCATATTCTTCAACATATCTTTCTTTTGCACCGCTTAAAAAGGCAAATAAAGATGTTCTGTCAACTCCCTGTAAATCCAAAGATATATCGTATTTATGCGATTTTAGCAATGCAATTAATTTTAAATAATCCTTTAATTTATAATTTTTCTTATCTATAATGATTGTTTTATCTATATAAGGATTCAATAAAGCAATATCTTTTGATTTATCCTCAATCAGCCATGTTATAGAACTTTCAGGATAAGCCTTTCTTATTGATTCAATAGCGGGTGTTGCAAGCAAACAATCCCCAATTGAACTTAATTTAATAATCAATATATTTTTAATATTTTGTTTTTCTGCCATATTATTTATTTAATATAATATATAAATTATACTATTATTTATTCTATATTTATTATATTTAAATTAATAAAATATTTTACTTTAAATATTTTACTTTAAATATTTTACTTTAAATATTTTCCTTTTAAACTTAAAAAAATCAGTATTATGTCTAATAGCAACTCTCCTTAATTCAAAAAAATCCGCATTGTTTTTTACTATGCCGGTTTTAGTTATACATGCCCCTTGAAATCCGGCTTGTTTAACTAAATTTTTTACATTTTCATTGTAATCGCCGTATGGATAAGCAAAAAAATTAATAACAATATTTAATTTTTCTTCAAGAATTTTTTTTGAAGCCGATATTTCTTCATAGGCAATATTTTCAGGAATCATAGTTAAATGGGGGTGTGTTTTTGTATGTGCTCCTATTTCTATGCCCGATTCTATCATTTTTCGAAGTTCCTCTATATTAAGCATTTCATCTTTATTTTCCCCATTTTTAATATCCCAAGCATTAATGTCTCCTATTAAATCTGAAACCATAAAAACGGTTGCATTAACATTGTTGTCTTTTATAATTTTAAGCCCCTTTAAATAAATAGACCTTGAACCGTCGTCAAAAGTTATAGATACAAATTTATCATTTTTATTCTTTTTATTCAAATTAATATCTTTACCCGCATTATTACAGTAATACTCGTCATGCATTTGCTTCATACGGCTAAGCGTTAAAAAAACATATCCTTTATTTTTTAAATACTTAATCTGTTTGTCAAAATTTTCTTCAGTAACATATAGTCCAGGGAATTTCGCATTTTCAGGATAATTTCCTATTTTATGATAAAGCAAAACGATAAATTTTTTTTTAAAATAACTCATATTGGTGTTTAAATAAGAATTGTATTAGGTTATAATTAATATACAATTAATTATAATATATAATATAATTATAACCTAATAACTATAATTAGTCTTAAATTAATTATTATAATATAATTATCTTAAAAAATAATTGACGGAAAATAATAAAATCTATGACAAAAACAAATAGAGATATAAATATAGACACAAATTATACAACAGATACAACTATAGATACAATTAGCGAAGCAGACAAAAACAAAGTCAACACAAAATATGAAACAAATAAACCTTCATTGTCAATAGTGCTTCCTGCTTTCAATGAAGAAAAACGAATAAAATATACAATATCAAAATTAAGGTCTTTTTTAAAGCTAAAAAAATTTAATTACGAAATTATTGTCGTTGACGACGGAAGCACGGATAATACAATTAACGTCTTAAAAGATATTTCAAATTCCGACTTAAGGATTATAACAATTACAAGAAGCGGAAAAGGCGCTGCGGTTAAAACAGGAATGCTTGCTGCAAATTATGAATATATCTTTTTTATGGATTCTGATTTGTCAACAGACGAACAGGAAATATTAAAATTTATAAACATATTCAAAAATGAAAAGGATGTTGATGTTATAATAGGTTCAAGATACTTACCTGAAAAATTGACTGTTATTCAGCCACCTTTTAGAAATATGGTCGGAAAAACATTCAGTTTCCTAAAATCACAATTATTAGGCTTAAATTATTGCGATTCGCAATGCGGATTCAAAGCTTTTAGAAAAGAAACAGCACAAAAAATATTTTCTAAAGTGACTATTAACGGTTTTTCTTTTGATGTTGAAGTGCTTTATATCGCAGAATTAAATAAAATAAAAATTAAAGAAGTAGGGGTCGAATGGCGACATAAGCCTGGCGGACATGTAAATATTATGATTGATTCCGTTCCTATGATTTTTGATTTATTTAAAATATATCTTAAAAAAAATTATTATCTTAATCAGAAAAAATCCTGACTATCTTATTTTTTTAATTAAAATTTTTTAATTATTCCGCCGGAAAGTTAAAACAAAACCGCATATATCTCTCCCTTCAACAGTGAAATAATCAAAAACCAACGGCGTGTAATCAGTAATCAGTGTGTAATATTGTATACCCGCCGTGCTGCTTAAGGCTGATGTAAATTACTGCTATATTACTATATTATGAGGCTATATATAGTATATTTATGCATTAAACTTTAGTAAGCCATTTGTTATATTTTTTATTTTGTCCTTTAACAATCTTGAAAAATCTATCCTGCAGGTCTAAAGTAACATCGCCTGCCTTTCCTTTTCCTATTTTTCTATCGTCAATTTCTCTAACAGGAGTAACTTCAGCTGCAGTTCCGGTTAAAAAAACTTCATCTGCAATATATAATTCGTCTCTAGTAATTCTTTCTTCTTTAACGGGTATTTTTATTTCATTCTGAATAATTTCTAATACGCTGTTTCTTGTGATACCGGGAAGAACCGAAGACAACGGAGGGGTTTTAATATACCCGTCTGAATAAATAAAAATATTTTCCCCGCTTGCTTCGCATACAAAACCTGAAGTATCTAACATTATCGCTTCATCGTAACCTGCATTTACAACCTCTTTTTTGGCAAGTATCGAATTTATATACTGACCCGTTGATTTTGACATACCCATAAAAGTATTTACATGAAATCTTGCA
This sequence comes from bacterium, assembly GCA_021821565.1. The sequence continues at coordinate 4,229 of JAKACI010000097.1, forward strand.
TAAGAAGAAACTTTTGCCCTTATACCTGTTCTTAAAGCTTCTTCTCCGAGATAAGCGCCCCAAAACCAGGCGGAAATTGCAACTTTTACATCATATTTTTTAATAAAAATACCGAGACCGCCTCCATCACCAATGTAAACAATAGGTCTTATATAACACCCTTTAAATTTATTTATTTTTACAAGTTCAATAACAGCATTAAAAATTTCTTCTTTAGAAAAAGGTACATCGTCAATTTGAAGAATATGACATGAATAGTAAAGTCTGTTTATATGTTCTTTTAATCTGAATATGGCAGAGCCGCCTTGCGATGTTTCATAACATCTTATGCCCTCAAATGCACCGAGACCATAATGTAAACTATGCGAATTTACGGGAATACTTGCATCGCTGTAATCAACAAATTTTCCGTCCATCCAAACTTTAGAACCGTCAAACGTACCTGCTGTTTTTGTTTTGCCATTTTTGACATTGTCATCCTTCTTAGTCATCATTATTTTCCTTAAAAAATTTATTTTATTATTATAATATTTAAATCATTCATTACTCATTTTTAATTCTTTATTCTTTTTAATTCTTTATTCTTTTTAATTCTTTTTAATTATTAATTAATCATTCATTAATATGAATATAACAATTTTATAATATTTTGTAAATAGAGAGTATATTCCCCAAAATTGTTGATAGAGATCGTTAAAATAGCTTTAAAGTTATATAGAACATTATATTCCGCTTACGCGGGAATGACACCCGTCGGGTGAAAACTTAAATACCGGCAAAGTCATTCCCGCGAAAGCAGGTACGCTTTAAAACCGTCGGCATTTAGACGGCTCATCCAGAAAAAAAAATAATTTTCTATCGGCAATTTTGGGATATTATTTATTTTTATTCCTCTGTTTTAAATAATTCTGCAATTGATTTATCGTACGGGTTTCTCGCTATGCCTTTTTCCGTGATAATTGCGCTGATATATTTATGAGGAGTAATATCAAAGGCATAATTTAAAACATTGACATTTTCTGGAGCTATTTTTTTTCCAAACACGGCGGATACTTCTTTCCCGTCTCTTTGTTCAATAGGAATTTCTTCTCCCGATTTAATATTTAAATCAATTGTAGAAAGGGGGGCGGCAACATAAAAAGGTATATTGTTTTCTTTTGCAAGAACGGCAACCTGATATGTTCCTATTTTATTGGCAACGTCTCCGTTTGAAGCTATTCTGTCCGCGCCTACTATTACGCCGTTGATCATTCCTTTTCGCATCAGCAATCCCGCTGAATTATCGGCGATCAGGGTAACCGGTATATTGTCGCTCATAAGTTCCCATGCCGTTAGCCTTGCGCCCTGCAAAAACGGTCTCGTTTCATCTGCTATAACATGTATTTTCTTTTTGTCTTCAATAGCAGCCCTTATGACGCCGAGAGCAGTTCCATAACCGGCGGTAGCTAAAGCCCCTGCATTGCAGTGGGTTAAAATTGTAGAACCGTCGTTGATTAATGACGCACCGAATTCGCCCATTTTTTTATTTATTTTAATATCTTCGTTATAAATTTTTATAGATTCTTCTCTTAATTTTTTTAATATGTTTTTTACGTTTTTCTTATCACCTGTTATATCCGTTATATTTGCTTTTGTATTTGCGGTTGTATTTTCAACAGAATTTGCCGCCGATGTCAGATTTGTTTTTATATCATTGCCGCTAATAACAATTTCTTTCATTTTTTTTATTGCCCATTCCAAATTAACGGATATAACAGGTGATAAGAAAAACGTAAAAAACATATTAAAAA
>JAKACI010000098.1 GCA_021821565.1 bacterium
CAATACAATATATTCAATCCCTATTCGTATTGAAAAATATTTTAATAAAAATGAAAAATTAAAAATCAAAGAAATTGTAGTAATTCAAATTAAAAATTTGAATAATACAATCAAAGAAAATAAAAATCTCAATATTCATCATAAATATATAATGATTTATAAAATGGCTTAAATATTAAATGCTAAAACTGTTAAATATTTAAAAATAAATTTATTTATATGGCTAATAGTAAATCATGGAAAAAAATCTTTGACGACTTTAAAATTTTAAATCACGACTTTAATCAATCGCCATTTCCGCTTTCTGCAAAACAAATAAAAATAGCATGTCAGAATTTTAAAGAAACAAACGAAAAAGAGGTGCGTATTTTATGCAAACAAGACAGCAGGGAAAACAGACCCGATGTTTTTATTGAAAACAATCTTTTCCTGCTGCCTGTAAAAAACGGATATTACAACATAATAAAAGGCGAGGGTTATATTGATATTCCGGAAATTAAAAAAGAAATTACGGTTTATTTGTCAAAACTTGATTTTCAATTGGACACAACTAAAATTGGCAATTCTGAAATGCAGCATCTTGATTTTGCATATGCAGTTAGCCTGATTAGGACTTTTATGGACGATCCGTCCCTTGTTTTAACAATAAGAGGAAGAAAATATACTCCTGAATTTGAATTTTATGTAGATAAACAATTAATTAAGGTTGATAGCGTGCAGACAGAAGTTGACGCAGGCTATGAGGGTAAAAATCAAATTGTGCTTATTGAAGCAAAAAACAATAACGCTACGAATGTTATTATCCGTCAGCTTTATTATCCATATAGACAATGGCAAAAGCACACAGAGAAAAAAGTTGTCACGTTATTCTTTAATAAAAATAGCGGCGAAGATACTTATTCAATCTGGCAATTTGAATTTAAAGATCCTAAAAATTACAACAGTATTCAATTGACAAAATCTGAAAAATTTAAGATTTTATTTTAATTTGTTAGAAGTGAATTTTTTAGAAGTTGTCGGAACGACATGAAAAGAAACATCGGGAAGAGCGTTTATAAGTTTATTAACGACGCTTCTGTAAAAAAATTTCAATATTTTTCCTCTCTTTGCATTAGTGGCGCCGATAACAACATGGGATATATCATTATTTTTAACAAAATCAATCACGCCTTCTACAACATCGTCTGCCTGAAAACTAAATACCGATGCGCCCATGTTTTCGGCAATTGATATATTTTTAGCAAGAGCTTTATTATAATCTTTATTGATAATCCCTATTTTATGTCTATTTCTTAAATTTATATGAAGCGCATAAAAATTAGAACTAAGTTTTCCCGCTAATTTTAAACCTATTCTTAATAATCTTGCGGAATCGGGATTTGAACTTATTAAAACTAAAATTTTTTCATTTGATTTTAATTCTAACTTATCTTTTGAATTTCCGATATCGGCGGATTGTTCGCTTAATTCATCTGCTACCGTCCTTAAAGATAATTCCCTTAAAATAATAAGATTTTCAAGTTTGAAAAAATTTTCAAGGGCAATAACTATTTTATCTTGAGAATAAATTTTTCCTTCTTTTAACCTTTTTATTAATTCATTAGCCGGAATATCTATATTAATAATTTCCGTAACATAATTTAAAATATAATCAGGAACCCTTTCTGCCACTTTAATTCCTAATTCAGATTCAACCTTTTCGGCTATTGAATTTAAATGAAAAATATTCAATGTAGTAAAAACACTTATTCCTGATTGAAATATATCAATAACATCAAGATATCTTTTTATATTTTTTGAACCCGGAATATTATTGTGAGCCAGTTCGTCTATTAAAACAATATTCGGTTTTCTTGCAATAACAGCTTCAGCATCTAATTCGTCAAATACGGAATTTTTATATTCTATTTTTTTTCTTGCAATCATCGGTATTTTGCCGATTGTTTTTTCAGTTTCCTTTCTTCCATGAGTTTCAATAATACCTACAGCAACGTCTATGCCGTTTTCAAGCAAATAATTACCGTCTTCAAGCATTGCATAAGTTTTTCCTGTTCCGGGAACCGCTCCTAAATATATTCTGAAAACATCAGAGCCGCTTGAAGAATATTTAATTTTATTTAATATAGAATCTGCGGAAGGTCTGTTATATTCAATTTTCAAATGTATATACCTGCTTTACTTTTAAAATGTATATAGCACTGTAAGGTTAACCGTATTCTGCGATCTTTTAAAGCTATTTACTCCAGTCGGATATATAGAGTGATTTGCCCTTTGATGTTCAAATTCCAATCTGAATTGCATATTTTTAAACATCTTATTTGACGGAGAATAAGCCAGCGTTAAAGTAGAATCAACGAATGTGTACGATTGTCCCGGGCTTACGCTCGGTTCAAATAAACCGTTAGAATCAACCGCAAAAGCCTCCCTGAATGTCTCGGCAATCTGACCGATTGAATAATTATGCTGATGATGAATATAGAAAGATGTTCCGTTGAAATATCCTTTATCGTAAGTTGAACTATTGGATAGCACAAGTGAAGGATATACAACCTGCCCCGGCGTTATCCCGTTAGAATTTAATATGCTTTGATTTAATCCGCCGGCAAGACCCGCATCACGCTCCAAAACAAACGACCAGTCGGCAGTCGGACTATAAACCGCATTTGCATAACCGTAAAAGCTTTTATTTATATTATCCTGATATATAGTATTATTGTTGTCAACAAGGTAGCTGTTTGCCCCGTAAACAAAGCCGCCGTTAAATGTGATAACGCTGAGCGGAGTGTATGCCGCATTAAACTCTATTGTCGGAAGATTGTCTATCGGCACGACGGTATTTTGCGAATTTGCTATACCTAAGGTTGTCTGTAAACTCGGGATAAAATTATATGTAAAAAATATTCCCGTATATGTAGAGGGTTCCGCATTATCTAATAAAGAATATGTGTTGTTCCAGTTTCTTGCCAAGTTGAAATCTTCCCAGCCCAAGAGTTCCTTTTCTTTACCTATATGAATATCTAACCCGCTTCCGATTGGTAAATTTATATTTATATAAGCCTGTCTGATGTCAAAAGGTCTTCTTTGCTGTAACGGCTGCGTAAAATAAGACTGGTTGCCGTAATACGCCTCATAAAACTGGATATTCTGACCCGCATCAAAAGATATATGAAAACCTACGCCGTAAGGATCAGACGCGTTTCCGGGCGATCTTCTTATAGTAATATCGGCTTGATTGACCGCAAAGCCGTCAGACTGCCAGTTATCGCCATAGTTTGCATTGTACGCATTAGGTTTTGCAAAATTATATGTATAAGACGCTGCCAATGTGCCGAGTAACTGGATGCTTGAAAAATAAGAATTATTTTGATTGTTTTTTTGATTTTGCTTCAAAGCTTTCAATTCTTTAGAAATATTGTTTAATTTTAATTCAAGACTTTTCATAGATTTATCGGCATTAGTATTATCGCCAGCACCGATACTATTTTTAGACGTACCGTTAAAGCCGTCTGCTAAAGAACTTTTGATAAAAACATAAGGGAGCAATATAAATGTTAAAAATATAAAACTTATAAGAGCTGCTTTTAAACGATGTTTTAATTTAATTCGCATAATTGTTAATATCTCCTCTTTAATTGTTAAATTTTTATTAATTAATAATTTTACTATAAGTGAAAATTTACAAGAATTCAAATTCAATTATGTTAATGCAATAAAAATGCCAAAATAACATTCCTGTAATTTATAAGGCTTTTCAAATTTAGCAAAAAAATTTCTTCTTAAAAATGCCTCAAAACTAATCAATAATAAAATTTAAAATATATATGCCTAATTTTTGGACAATATATTTATTATTATATTAATATTATAAAACATTAAAAATTACTTTTTTAGTATTTTATATAATATGGAGATAAGTTATAAGCATATCAATAAGCTTTATTCCTATAAACGGAGCTATTACTCCTCCAAGTCCGTAAATCAACAGGTTTCTCGTTAAAATATCCGACGCCTTTGCAGGTCTGTATTTAACACCCCTTAAAGCAAGCGGGATAAGAATAATTATTATAATAGCATTAAATATAACGGCTGATAGTATAGCCGACTGCGGCGAAGTAAGTCCCATTATATTTAAAGGCGCAAGCCATGGCATAACAGGAGCAAACATAGCAGGTATTATTGCAAAGTATTTTGCCAAATCATTTGCGATAGAAAATGTGGTAAGCGACCCTCTTGTTATAAGAAGCTGCTTTCCGGTTTCAACTATTTCAATCAATTTTGTAGGGTTTGAATCTAAATCAATCATATTACCTGCTTCTTTAGCCGCCATTGTTCCTGTATTCATAGCAACTCCGACATCGGCCTGAGCTAAAGCCGGAGCATCGTTTGTGCCGTCGCCCGTCATAGCAATTAATTTGCCTAAAGATTGTTCTTTTTTAATAATAGCCATTTTTGTTTCTGGTGTAGCTTCGGCTACAAACTCGTCAACCCCCGCTTCATCGGCTATAGCTTTTGCCGTAAGAGGATTATCTCCCGTAATCATAATTGTCTTAATACCTATTTTTCTTAAACTGTTTATTCTTTCTTTAATGCCGCCTTTTACAACATCTTTTAAATGAATAATGCCAAGCATACGGCTGTTGACGGCAACAGCTAAAGGAGTTCCTCCCTGTTTTGAAATATTAGCGGCGGCTTCTATAAGCCTTTTATCGACAGCTCCGTTATTCTGGACGACATAATTTGAAATTGCTTCAACCGCTCCTTTTCTAATATTTTCTTTTTTATCTAAAATATCAACGCCGCTCATTCTTGTCATAGCGGAAAAAGGTATAAATTTTATATTATTTTCGTCTAAATGTCTGCCTCTTAAACCATAATTTTTTGCAAGCGCAACAATAGAACGTCCTTCAGGAGTTTCGTCGCTAATTGAAGAAAGCTGCGCATAATCGGCTAATTCGTTAATATTCACTTCTTCTGCAGGAATAAAACTTACAGCCATTCTATTTCCAAACGTTATTGTTCCTGTTTTATCAAGCAAAAGCGTATTTACATCCCCTGCAGCTTCTACCGCTTTACCCGACATAGCTATAACATTATGCTTAACAAGCCTGTCCATTCCTGAAATACCTATTGCGGAAAGCAGCGCTCCTATAGTAGTAGGGATTAAACATACTAAAAGAGCAACGTATATAACCGGAGAAATATATCCGTGAAAATACGCAACCATCGGTTCAATAGTAACAACCACTACGAGAAAAAGAGCGGTAAACATAACAAGCAGAATATTTAAAGCTATTTCGTTAGGAGTTTTCTGTCTTGACGCTCCTTCAACCAAACTTATCATCTTATCAATAAATCCTTCGCCGGGATTTGAAGTTATTTTTATAACAATCTTATCTGAAAGAACTTTGGTTCCGCCTGTAACAGCGCTTCTATCTCCGCCGCTTTCCCTTATAACCGGAGCAGATTCTCCCGTTATAGCAGATTCGTCGACTGATGCAATACCTTCTATAATTTCACCGTCCCCGGGTATAATACCGTTCGATTCGCAAATTACAATATCCCCTTTTCTTAACATTGAAGCCTTAATCTTTTCTTCTTTTCCGTCGGCTTTTAACAAACGTGCTATAACTTCGGTTTTACTTTTTCTAAGGCTTTCAGCCTGGGCTTTACCTCTGCCTTCGGAAATACTTTCGGCAAAATTTGCAAAAATAACCGTAAACCACAACCATAAAGTAATTTGAACTATAAATAGCATATACTTAAAATCATGTAAAAATAAATTCTTAAAAAGAATTGCCGTAGTAATTACAGAACCTATTTCAACTACAAACATAACAGGATTTTTAATCATTATTTTCGGATTTAATTTCCTGAAAGACTCTATAATTGCCGTTTTTAATATTTTTTTGTTAAATGCCGATACGTAATACGCTTTATTAGACATTTTAATTTCTCTCCGATATTTATTTTATTTAAATTTAAAATTACAAGCTATTAATTATT
>JAKACI010000099.1 GCA_021821565.1 bacterium
GTCTAAAAAATCTTTAATTTCGACATGTCTGTAAATCCGGTCTTTTTCTTTTAATTTAACTTCTACAGGCTCATGAATTTCTTCAGAAATAATATCATTGCATAATTCAATACATTCATCGCATATATAAACCGATGGTCCTGCTATAAGTTTTTTAACCTCATCCTGCGATTTTCCGCAAAAAGAACAGTATAACTCTCTCCCGCTGTTATCATCGCTACCATTTTTCTTAGCCATTTTAATTACCTCTTTATTTTTTATCTTTACTATTTATTTCTTTAATTTTATCCTTATTTATATCCTTTTTTTCGACCACTTTATCTACAATGCCGTATTCCACGCTTTGCGTACCGCTCATGTAGAAATCTCTCTCAGCATCTTCCTTAATTTTTTCAATAGACTGCGAAGTATGAGAAGACAGTATATGGTTTAGCTCTTCTCTCATTCTTAAAATTTCGCGCGCCTGTATATCAATATCGGTAGCCTGCCCCTGAAACCCTCCTGAAGGCTGATGTATCATTATTCTTGCGTGGGGCAAAGCAAATCTTTTACCTTTTGTTCCCGCAGCAAGCAATACCGCTCCCATACTTGCGGCTTGTCCCATGCAAAGAGTTGAAACATCAGGTCTAATATATTGCATAGTGTCGTAAATAGCAAGTCCTGAAGTTATAACACCGCCGGGTGAATTAATATAAATATTTATATCTTTTTCAGGGTCTTCGGATTCTAAAAATAAGAGCTGGGCTATTATAAGATTTGCAAATGTATCGTCAATTGCTTCACCTATAAAAATAATTCTGTCTTTTAATAACCGTGAATATATATCATAAGCCCTTTCTCCCCTGTGCGTCTGTTCAACAACCATTGGAATCAATGACATGCCTGTTATCTCCTGATTAATTATTTTTTTAATTATACAAACTTTATAGATTATTATACTTTAATAAAAAAGAATTTTACGCCAAACAAACATATTGTGTTTATGCCGTATATTATATATTAATATATCTATATCTTATACATAAGATAATTTATTTGCAATAATAAAATCAAATATTTTTTCCTCAAGCATATGATTTTTTAAATTTTCATAATTATCTTTATCATTTGCATATAATTTTTTAACTTCCTCAAATTCTATCCCTGATTCTTTAGACGTCTGAAGGTAAAAGTTTTTTATATCTTTATCGTCAACCTTAATTTTTTCAAGTTTTGCTATATTTTCTATTAAAAGAAAAGAAATAATATCTTTTTTTGCCATAACTTTAAGTATATTAAATATATCTTTTTTTTGCTTATCGCTATTATTGGCATTTTTATATTTTTCGTCTTTCATTAAATTATCAAATCTTACCTTCGCATCCTCTTCTATCATGCTCTCAGGTATCTCTATAGGATTACTTTTAATTAACTCCTTAGTTATCGCTTCTTTGAGCGCCTGCTTTTGTTTTTTTTCTTCATAACTTTCAATCTCTTCCTTTAATTTTTTCTTAAAATCATCTATATTTTCAAAATCTCCAAAATTTTTAAGTATATTATCGTCTAAAGCAGGCAGAACTTTCTTTTCAATATTTTTAATTATTCCTTTTATCGTAACGCCTTTTTCTTTATCTATAAATTCAAAACCGTCATCTATCTTTTTCCCTGTAAATGAAGATTCTAAATCTTTATCTCCAGCGCCGGAATTAACGCTTAAAAGGTAATCTTTAGCGCTGTCTATAGTGTTGTTTTCAGCATCTACTGTAACATAATCGATATTTACAAAATATCGGTCTTCATCGTTAATAGTTTCATCAGAGTTAAGCTTAACAGATTCAGCTAATTTTTCGAGCAAAAAATTAATCTCATCTTCTAAAACTTTGTCGGTGATTTCTCTCTTTTTAATTTCTTTAATTTTTAAATCTAAATTAACGCTTGAAATATCTGGTAAAACTTCAAATCCTATTTCATAAGTATCAGCCGATAATTCTTTGTCAACTGAAGGATTTCCTGCAAGCATAATATTTTTATCGCTTATTAATTTTTTAAAATCGTCATTTAAAATATCCATTCTAACTTCTTCTAAAAGCTCTGCTTCATAAAATTTTTTAATTACTAAAATTGGGGCTTTGCCGGGTCTAAAACCTTTTATAGTAGCCTTTTTTGCGGTTTCTTTTAATTTTTTTTCAAGAAGGCTGTTAACTTTTTCTACATTTATTTTTATTTTTACTTTTCTTTTGATAGGAGAAATCTCTTCAATTAACAATAAATCTTGAGCTTGCGTTAAATTATCATTTTCTGCATTTTCTTCCACTATTAGAACCTCCTGATTGTTATGATTATGATTATTATTTATTAACAAATAATAATTAATTAATCAAATAATTGATAAAATTTTATATTAATTTATAATCATTCAAAATAATTATAATGCTTTTTTGCGAATAGTAAAATTTAACATCTATAAAGATATAAAATCAATGATTATCCCCATCTCTACCTCTAAAATAAATTAAAAAATATTAGATAATAATTTACATAAATTACTATCCGACAAATATCGGTCTTTTTGACAGCATATCTGCAACATTAATATTTCTGAAAGGCAGATCCTTTGTCTGAGCTAATATATCTTTGACAAGCGAGTCTTTAGTTATATTTATAGTTTTTCTATCTTGATATCTGTTTCTTACAGATAGTAAATTTGAGGTTTTTTCTTTTTCGCCTACAACTAAAATATACGGAATCCATTCCTCTTCCGCATACATAATTTTCTTACCCATGCTAAAAGCTCTGTCGTCAATATCTGCTCTTATTTTAAAAGAAGAAATATTTTTCATTAACTCCATACTATACTCCATATATTTTTCCGAAACCGGTATAATTCTGACCTGAGTAACGCTTAACCATAGAGGTAAAACGGGTATCTCTTTTTTAAGAGCTTCTTCTAACAGCAAATACATCCAGCGTTCAATGGTCCCGACGGAAGAATGGCAAATTATACATCCTTCTTTTTCGCCTTTTTCATTTACAAAATTAATGCCGTATCTTTCCGCATCTGCAACATCAAGCTGAACAGTAGATAGCTGGCATGAACCGCCTATGGAATCTATACCTTGAAATTCATGTTTTAATGCCCAATAATGCTTCATTTTAGATAAAGTTTCGATTAAAGCAGGTTTTTTAGAATATTTTAAAAGACTGACTAATTTATCTTTATATTTATTGTAGTATTCCTTAACTATTCTAAAGACTACCGCATATTCAATATTAATAGCGTCGGCTAAATCCGAATATTGTCTGTAAAGTTCCTGATATTCATTGAATCCCTCTTCAATGTTAAGACAAAAACTGTGAATATCGGGCATTGTAAAGGCTCTTAGTCTTCTTAATCCCGACAATTCGCCGCTTCTTTCATATCTAAAACTTTTTGAACATTCGTAAAATCTTAGAGGCAGCTGCTTATAACTTATCTTTGCATCTTTAATCATAGAAAATAAACCGAAATCCCCTGCAAATCTAAGCACAAATTCTTTTGTTCTGTCAAAACCGCCTGAAACGGAATCATCTTTTATTTTTTCATCGGGTACCATTATAGTGTAATGTCTTTCGTGAAAAGACTCCCCTTGTCCCTTTATATCAGGCTTATTCCAGTTATATATCAGAGGAGTTTCTATTTCCATACACTTAAGTTTAACCAATGCAACCTCTTCAGCCCAATCTGAAATAAGTTTATACAGCAATGTTCCTTTAGGATAGAGTCTTAAATGTCCTGAATCCGAGTTTTCTTCGTGGTCCGCTATTTCAAGACGGCGCATTGCTTCAACGGAAGGAGGTTCAACGCCTTCTTTTACTTTAAACTCTTCAAATGCTATAAATTTTTTTAAAGAAGGGTAATTGTTCAGCACTTCGCTGTCTAAAATTTTTTTATCGTTAATATCAATTAATAGCTCGCTGCCGTCAGGATTTAAAATAAAAAAATTGCTTTCAACTTCTTTTGCAATATCTTCTCTATTTTTAGATTTTGCTTGTTTAATATCTTTATTATATATTTTATTTTCCGATGAAGATATTATATGCCTTGAAGATTCGCTTAACGGATGACCCTTGCATGCAATTGAAAAACTTTTATACCAGCCGAAAGGAGCCCTTTCTATGCGCACATCAGGCAATTCATTTTCAAGTTTATTTTTAAGCTCATCTAAAATTTTAACGGCATCCGACGGTCTTCCTAAATTATTAGATAAATGCGCATACGGATATATTATGATAGCCGGAGGTTTTAACTCATTATACAGTTTCTTAATTTCTAGAAAAGCGGAAACTATAATTTCATCAGGTTCATCGGCATCTAAGCTTTCAACAGTTGAAAAAACCACCAATACATCGTTAAAAGAATTATTTTCATGGACGTCTGTATTAATTTTTTCAGCTATAGGGGTTTTTCCTGTCAGCCCATAGCTGAAATTATCGGCATGAATAAGAAGTAATCTCATATTTTATATTTTTATTCTATTAAATTTTAATTTAGATTAATGTATTAGTTTGACTTATTAGTTTAATTTAATTTATAAATTTAGTTTTAGTTTGTTAGTTTAGTTTGTTAGTTTAGTTTGCTTTGCATGAATCATTACAATATTTTATATATTTTATAAATAGTATACTTATATAAAAAATAATTTGCAAATAAATTAAAAGCTACTAGCCCAACTTTACCACTTTTATTATTATAAATTATAACCCATTAATATTATTACATTTTATTTTTTATTTTTTAGCCCATAGACATTTGTGTTACTATATAAATATAGTAATATTAATAGTTTGCCAGTAATTATGGTGAAGTCGGATTAAATTAAAAGCTATGAATAAAAAAAATCCCGCCTTTTTATAAAAAACAGACGGGAATCAAAAATATATCTAAATATTATTAAAAATTTTAGAAATCGTTAGGCAAGGATTCAAGCTCTTTTGCGGTAAAAACAGGACCTTCTTTACATACATAAACACTGCCTATATTGCATCTGCCGCATTTTCCAAGCCCGCATTTCATTCTGTTTTCAAGAGTCGTTATAATATCTTCTTTGTTAAATCCCATTTTTTCTAAAGATTTTAAAACAAATTTTATCATAATCGGAGGACCGCAGACTACCGCTACTGCGTTGTTTCCTTTAACAGGCAATTCTTCAAGTATAGTAGGGACAAAACCCACTCTGCCTTTCCAGTCTGGTGTCTCTCCGCCCGGATCTACCGTAATTACGACATCGGTATTAGGAGAATTTTTCCATTCTTCAATCGGTTCTTTATACATTAAATCCATAACGGTTCTTGCACCGTATAATACCGTTATTTTGCCGTAATTATTTCTTTCGTCTATGCAGTATTCAAGAATTGATTTAACCGGAGCCATCCCTATGCCGCCTCCAATAAATATTATATCCTTGCCTTTCATTTTATCGGTATTAAAAAAATTACCGTAAGGTCCTCTAAATCCGATATTATCGCCGACATTTAAACCGTTAATGCCGGTAGTGGCTCGTCCTGATGTCCTGAAACTAAATTCAAAAAAGTCTTTCCTTAAAGACGATGAAGAAAACCCGAAAGTAGATTCTCCTTCTCCTATGCAGGAAAACTCTCCGAATTGTCCCGGCAAATAATCAATAATGCCGCCGTCAACGGTAAGCCGAACCGTTTTTGTATCCGGCGTTTCTTGAATTATTTCTTTAATAACTGCTAATTTAGGCAAATAAATGTTTTCCATTTCAAATCCTTATTATGATTATAGATTATATATTTAATATTATTTATTTATTTATTTAATTAATTAAATAGTTTTATTAGTTGTTTATCTATTTTATTTATTATTCAGTCAGCTAATTAATTATTTTATGAATTTATTAATTTATTTATTTTGTTAAGTTAATTTTAATTAATTAGTTGTTTATCTATTTTATTATGCAAAGGTAATTACCGA
>JAKACI010000100.1 GCA_021821565.1 bacterium
GACAGGCATATTTAGTATATTTTATTTTGTTAAAAATTAATTATAATTATTATATATTAAAATCTTACAAGTTAGAACTTAAACCAACCCTTTAGATTTTAATATATCCATCGGATTAGAAATTGGATCGGTTAATTTTAAGTCTTTAGCAGATTTTCCCATAGCAAGTCCTATTAATTGCGTAAAATAAACAACAGGAATTTTTGCTTCATTTCCATGAGCTTTAACTATTTCCGGCTGTTTAATATCTAAAGCGGCGCCGCATAATGGGCATGGAAGAGCTAAAATATCCGCTCCAGCTTTTTTAGCAGCAGACAATACCGCAGCGGATAACGTTGCAGACAATGATTCGTCTTGAAGAGCATGAGCTCCTCCGCAGCATGAAGCGGCAGCTTCAAATTTAACAACTTCAGCCCCAGTAGCCTCTAAGAGTTCATCTTGAAAATATGGATTTTCAGAATCGTCTCTTTTGCTCCTATAACCTGTCTTTGTAATTGTTTTAGGTCTTTCATATAAACAACCGTAATAAGAAGCAACTTTTAAACCTTTAAGCGATTTTTTTACGGCATTTTTTACTTTTTCAGGACCGACCTCGTTATAAAATAATTCAAGAAAATGTCTTACATCTATATCGCCTTCATATGTGCCATAACCGACATCCTTCAAAAAATTAATCACATCGTTTTTAGCAGTATGGTCTTCATTCATAGCAGCGTTGGCTCTAAGCAAGCTATGATAACATCCGTTGCAAGTGGTAACTACGGCATCTACATGAAATCTGCCTTTAGCAGAATCCATAACTCTTGCAGGAAGCATATATGAAAGTTTTTCATTAGACCCTTTGGCTTCAAGAGCTCCGCAGCAGTTAAAATCATCAACTTCCATCAATTCAATGCCGAAACCTTCGGCAACTATTTTTGTAGATTCATCATATGCTCTTGCCATTCCTTTTAATGAACAGCCTGGAAAATAACCTAATTTCATTGTAATTCCTCCTTTAACCTCTGAGACACTTTTTTCCAATCTTTAATTTTGCCTCCGAATAGTTTAATTCTTCCGCTTGTAAACATTTTAAAGCCTAAAGATAATTGATCTCCGCTCATCATTTCTTTGAGCCTTCCTGTTTTAGCATAAAAATCTTTTACGATTTTAACTTCGTCAATTCTTCCGTCATTAATAACTTCATCCATAAAAACTTCATCAAATGCTTCATCATTTGTAAGTTTTCCGAATACTTTTCTGTCTTCAAGGAATTTAGCTATAGCTCTTACTACTTCCTGTGTATTAACTCCTTTCGGACATCTATGTGTGCATCTATTGCATGAAACGCATTTCCATACTAATTCTTTATAATCAGATACTAACAGATCATAATGTCCTCTTCTTACTAAATTGATAAAACCCCTAGGATTAAATTTATCAACAAATTCAGGAAGCGTGCAACCTCCCGTGCAAGTACCGCATTGATAGCATTTTGCGATAGTTTCTCCACCAGGCAGTTTTTTAACTTCATTAAGAAATTCCGTAGTAACATCTTCATATAATATTCTTGACGGCATAAACTCTTTCCAAATGCCAACAAGCTCTACGCCGTCAATAACCATTTTATCAGTATTTTCCGCCATATTAACTCCTTATTTATTTCAATATTAAAATTTTTAATATTTTCTCAATGTTTTCTAAGATTATTTTAAAGATGAAGCAACTTTTGCAGCTACTGCAGCACCTTCAACTATACAATTTTCAATATCTAATGGACCTTTATCCGCACCTGCGATAAATATTCCTTTTCTGGAAGATTCATTAGGGCTTAAGAAATCATCTTTTGGTGCTAAATATCCATATTCATTTTGTTTAATTCCGAGTATTTTAGCTGTTTCAATAGTTCCATCGCCAGGTGCCTGCCCTGCCGCAAGAATAATCATATCAACAGAATGCTGTATAGGTCTATCCATAATAGTTTCCTCGGCCCTTAACGACAGCTGCTGATTCTTTAATGTAACTTCCGCGCCTCTACCTCTTGTAAAAATAACTTCATATTCTTCCATTGCTTTCCCGTATAATTCTTCCCATCCTCTGCCGAACATTCTCATATCCATATAATATACATAAACTTCAGTATCGGGATATTTTTCTTTAATTTCAATAGCCTGTTTTGTCGAAACGACACAACCCACTCTGCAGCAATACGGGTTTCCAACCTGTTTATCTCTTGAACCTACACATTGAAATATTGCAACTTTTTTTGGGATTTTTCCGTCTGAAGGTCTTTTCAGTTCACCCTTGGTTTGACCATTTGGATTAAGCATTTCTTCTATTTCGGCATTTGTAACAACATCTTTAAACCTACTATAGCCGTATTCCTGCTTAACGGTCGGATCAAAATGTTCGAAACCTGTTGCAACAACAATAGCTCCAAAAGTTTCTTCCGATTCGCTTTTAGAATTTTTGATTTTAACTTTAAATTCAGGCGCATCACCTGATAATGAGGTAATAATTGAATGCTTATGAACTTTAATATTAGAATTATTTTCCACGCTTTTAATAACAGGGTCTATAACTTCTCCTGCCAAACGCATATCCGGAGCTAGTTTATAATACTTGTGCTTTGCAACTTGTCCGCCAAGATAATCTTCTTTTTCTACTAATGAAACATTGTATCCCATTTCTGCTAATTCATATGATGCCTTAAGACCTGTAACTCCCCCGCCGATAACTAAAACTGTTTTCACCTTAAAATACCTCCTTGTTAATAAAATAATATATTTAAATAAGTTTTTTTGACATACTCCCCATACCTAAAAGCAGGAATTCGGCATCAACAATAGTTGTCCGCGTAACAACAAAACTTAAACTGCCTGCTCCAAGAAAATATGTCTTTCTCTATAAAATTAATTTATTTATTATTCGTTAATATTTAAATTTTTTTTAGTTTATATAATATATCTTAAAAATATCTTAATATCTTAATATCATATTTTAAAATATTTTACGAAAGCAATTATATAATTAATATTAAATTAGCTATTTAAATTAGCTATATGAAATACCCATTTTATCAAGAAGCGGTTCTACAGGAGTAACGTGGAAATTTAACCCTGCTTCTTTAAACGGATGAGCTCCCAATGCCAATGCCGCAAGCTGAGAATAAAATATAACGGGGTAATGGTAGTCTTCACCAACGGCTTTTTGTATCCATTGAGTTTTATCGAAAGTGGTTCCGCATCCTGTACAATTAACTAATATCATATCAGGATCAACTTCTTCTTTAATAGCTTTTAATTTAATATTTTGAGCAGATCTTGTAAATTCTCTGTTAACAAGAATATGTCTGAATCCAAATCCGCAGCACATAAACCATTTAGAATATTCTTCCATCTGCACGCCTAAATGTGAAGCTAATCCGCCGACTACTATAGGTCTTTTACCGCCTATTATATCGTCTGAAACTTGTTTAAAGAAATGACATCCGTAATGTTCTACGGCTTTCAAACCTTTAATCGCTGCAAGCCGTTTTGGATCGGCATTTGCAAGAATTTTATCTCTTAGAGCATAAGCAATCTCGCTGTCATGAACAATTTCTTCTGGAATTACAAGCTCCCGACCTAATTTTGCCATTATTTTTTTAACTTCGTCTCTGAGTTCTTTATTTCCGACAAGCAAATGTCTCATCTCAAGATAGTTGCCGAAGCTCGTTACGCAATGAATTGTAAAATTATAGCCTTCTTCATAAGCTCTGTGCCAATTTCTTGCTGCAACGGCTCCCAACTGAACTAAATTGCCGAGTCCGGATGCATGGTAATTCCATGCGGTACAAGATGTTTGCTGCATATCGTTATAGTACTTTATTCCAAGTTTATCTCTATAATAAAAATTAGACCTTGGGACGCCGGGAAGATTAGCGCATTGCCCGCAGCTCTTATGCTGATAATGCATATCTAAAGGAACTCTCTTTTTAATTCCGTACATCACTTCTTCTTCTTTGTACGGTCCTATAATATGCGCAATTTTTATTTCTCCTTCTTCTTCCAATTTTTTCATTTCCGCTCTTATATCATGTACGTGATAATTCATTCCTTTTCCATGATTAATTGCAGTTTTAACTTCGTTTATTTCGTAAGACATGAATAATGCCCTCCCTATCAATTTAATAGATAATTTAATATAACTTCTTTTTAATTTAAACGATTATTTATTAATTATTATATTGAATATCAACTGCTTTTTAATATGTAATCTTTTAACTTTTATAAATTAAATCAAATTAAAATAATAATTAAGTTTTATGCTATATTATATATACAATAAATAAATAATAAAATAATAATATTGATTATTTATTTATTGCAGCTAATTTAGCTTTTTTTTCTGCAATTTTTGCCTCCATTTCTTCGGCTTTATCTTCCATATCTTCTTGAACTATATCTACCAAGAAAGGAAAAACAACTCCTACTTTTTCTAAAGCTCCGCTTTCTTCCCAAATTTTTTGCATTTCGTAAATCGTAAAATCTTCGGCTGCCCATGCTCTGTCAACAACATTCATTCCTGGAAAGCCTTTAAAGAGTTCTTCCCTCATTTCCATTTTTTTTTCAGATAATTCAATCATTCTTGGACCCCAATCAGGGAAGGCGTCGGGTGATAACATATCAGGCGCAAGCTGATTACCGCGCGTAAGAACTAACTTGGCTATTCTTGTATATCCTGCAAGAGCTTCTCCAGCCAGCCCCTCTCTTACGGCAATTTCTCTCATAGTCATAACTATATCTGCCGCCGAATTTTCTTTAGGGCATCTGTATTTACAGCTAAAACATTGAGCGCAGTTCCATATTTTGCCGTTCATATATTCTTCAATAGTTTCTTCGTCACCCTCTATCATCATCTGACATACTTCGCGGGGTGAGTAATCGTAAAAAGCAGCGGCGGGACAATTAGCAACGCAGGTACCGCAATTTAGGCAGCCGTGCAGAGATTCTTTAATCCTGAAATCTTTCATGATTTCTTTATAAAAATGTCCGCCTTTGGTACTTTCAATCTTATCCGTAATCGGATTTTTTACTTCTTCGCTCATTTTAAAATATCCTCCTTAATTCGTAATTCTTATTTAATTTTTAGACTATTAATAGCTGCTAATAAATAAAGCAAATACTCAAGTTTATGCTAAAAAAACAACAAAATACTTCACATCCCTTCCTTACGGAAAGAATTTATCTACACGAATGAATTAAAAATTATTAATCTTCAATGTTTGTATTCTGATTGTCAAAATTAATTTTAGAAGATATTTTTAAATCTTTTAATTCGCTGAGATTTTTAATGTCTTTAATATCTTTAATAAGTTTGCTTATTTCGGAGTTTTTTAAATAATACAGCAGTTTATTGTCTTCACGTTTAAAATCTACCATATTTGTATTTCTTAAAACCGATAAATGTTGAGATATATTTGATTGAGATTTTCCCAGCACCGAAGATATATCGCTTACGCTGACTTCTTCATCGCAAACTATACAAAGAATACCGAGCCTCGTGGGATTAGACAATAGTTTAAATATCTTAGCTAATTCTTTGCATTTAACATTCAAATTATTTTCTTCAAAGCAATGATGTTTATCCACTTTTTAAAACCTAATTTTATTTTCTAATCATAAATTAAGAAATAAATTATTTAATTATAATTTTTGAACATCCGTATATTCTAAGTATAGAATATACAGTATAAATTTGTCAAGCAAAAAAATAAAAATTACTTAAATAAAAATTTAAAATAGTTATAAGTTATTGCATTTACAACAATTTATTTATTAATCATAACTAATAAAAAACAATGCTTATTGATATAATTATATATGTTTATAAACAACCATATATAGAATAATATAAAATATAATATACTTTTGCATTTGTCAAACAAAAACTTTAACTTTAAT
>JAKACI010000101.1 GCA_021821565.1 bacterium
AAATAAAAAAATCAACGCCTATATTTTGATTTTTGCTATTTTTACCATGATATTTGTTATTGCCGCCGTTACTGCTATCATATTCATTACTGTTTTTAATCTTACCCGCCGCATTGTTACCTTCCGCATTATTTTTTTCTTCTTTTCTTTTGTATTTTTTTTCTTTATGAATAGTTAATTCTATATGTTTTCCTACCCTGACATCTTCAATATTATTAAAACCGGATGATTTTAAAACAGATAAAACCGCTTTTCCTTGAGGGTCTAAAACCTCGTCTTTCAATGTTACTTTAACTATTGCTTTACAAGAAGGGGCGACAGGAAATAACGATAAAGACCTTTCAAAAATAAAATCTATATTTTTATAATAATAATTAATATTAAATAAATTGTTTATTTCGTCTTCGCTCAAATATTTTAAAACATCGGCATTATTTTTTAACAAAATAACAAATTCTGTTTCAGTTTGAATAGCCTGATGCGCAAGTTTTTGAACAATGTTATATGCATCTTCTCTTAACATTCCTTTATCTATCATAGCAAGAAGAACTTTTTGCGAAAAAATTACTCCCTTTGTTATTTGCATATTTTTAAGCATTTTATCCTCATTGACAGCCATATTGTCAATTAAATCGGTAAGCTGATGTAAAATGTAATATGTTAAAATAGTTGAATCGGGAGTTATAATTCTTTCAACGGAAGAATGGGAAATATCTCTTTCATGCCATAACGCAATATCTTCGAGAGCCGACATTAAATTAGACCTTAAAACTCTGGAAAGTCCGCAAATATTTTCGGAAACAATTGGATTTTTTTTATGCGGCATTGCCGAAGAACCTTTTTGTCCGGCGGAAAAGGGCTCTTCGGCTTCGGAAACTTCGGTTCTCATTAAATGCCTCATTTCAAGAGCAATTTTTTCGCATGAAGCTCCCAATGAAGCCAATACATAAAAACACTCGGCATAAATATCTCTTTGAATTATCTGATTTGACAGTAAAGGTTTTAAATCTAAAATTTCAAGAGCTGTTTCTTCAACTTCGGGAGGCACATTTGCAAAAGTTCCGACGGCGCCAGAAAGTTTTCCGCATGAAACCGTTTCAACGGCTTTCTTTAATCTATATATTCCCCTATTAATTTCTTCATAAAATATAAGAAGTTTAAAACCGAATGTTATAGGTTCCGCATGTATTCCGTGAGTTCTGCCCATCATAGGAGTATGCTTATATTTAAGAGCTTTTTGCATCAAACTTTCAGCAAGATTTTCGGCTTTTGACAAAATTAAATTAAGTGCCTGCCTGAACAACAAAGAAAACGAAGTATCGCCGACATCGGAAGAAGTAAGTCCAAGATGAATATATCTTGAATCTTCGCCGACATATTTTGCAACATTTGTTAAAAAAGCAATAACATCATGTTTTGTGATTTTTTCTGTTTCTTCTATTTCCGCAACATCAAATCTAGCGTTTTTTAAAATATTTTCCGTTGATTTATCAGGAATTTTGCCGATTTTATTATAGGCGGAACATACGGCAAGTTCAACTTTAAGCCATGCATTATACTTATTTTCTAACGACCAAATATCGGAAATTTCCGGTAAGGAATATCTTTCTATCAATTTATTATCCCCTTATTTATTTTTATTAAAATTTATATCAAAAATCACAAATGCTTAACAATGCCGAGCGAAATAATAAATTGATATATTATTCCTTAAAGCTGAATTCTCTCTTTCGCGGAAATTACTATGTGAACTGCTACCTATCAATTAATTGACAGGTTTCCTGTTTATAGTCTAAATTTACGCCTCTTTAAACCTCTTTAAATTATTTTTTAGTAGCTATAGCAATCTTGTAAAGCCCGTTTTTAATAGCAGAACTCATGACGGCAACAACGCTGTCAACTTTTGACGCCTTATCCGCTTTTATCACGATTGTAGGGTTAGCGCCTGACTTTTTAAAAAAAGATAAAATTTTTGAAAGTTTTTTTAATGTTATTTCCTTTTTTTTATAATAAACACTGCCTGCTTTTGTAATATATATAGTAATAGGTTTTTTTGAAGCAGCCGAAGATCTAAGCCCTGATTTGGGGAGATGTATTTTAATACCGGAATTATTGCTTGCAAAAGTTGTAGTCATCATAAAAAATATTAGCAAAGTCAAAAATACATCAACCATATTAATAACATTAATAATAGGATCCTGTTTTTTTCTTTCCGCAAATTTCATATAAAATAAAATAATTAATCTCTATTGATTTTAGATATTAAAGAAGAAGCCATATCTTCCATAATCAACGCATAATTAAAAGATTTTGAAACAAAATATTTATAAAATAAAAAACTTACTATGGCAATTATTAAACCCATTGCGGTTGAATATAATGCTTCGGAAATACCCAATGCCAGCAAATGTGGATTTGCAATTCCTTTATTGTAAGAAACGGCGCTTAAGGCTTTAATCATTCCAACAACGGTCCCAAGCAAACCGAGAAGCGGCGCTATTGTGGTAATTGCGCTTAGACCTTCAAGATTTTTTCCAAGCTCCGAATAAGCCCTTTTTCCTGATTCTTCCACTTCTAATTTGACAGTATCTATTGAATTTTTATAATTTTCAATTATAGAAAGATAGACCCTCGTTAAAGGCGTTGCAAAATTAGAGCATATCCCCTTCGCTTTTTCAACTTCACCCTTTTTTAAGGCATCTTCAATATTAGCTATTAAATCTTGAGGAAATATTTTAGATTTTCTGAGGTTATAAAATCTTTCAATTATTATTGCAAGACCGATAATAGAACACAAAAGAAGAGGATATAAAAAATATTCCGATATTAAAATAGTAGAATTAAACATTTATTTAATTTTCACCTGATTAAATTTTAATTTGATTTCATAAATAATATTTTACAAACACAACTTAAAGTAATATGTCGCATAGTTTTTGATTTAATTTAAAATTTGATTATAGATAATATTTTACCCTTACTTTTTTAAATTCTTTTATGCTTCTTAAGTTGCTGAAATCTTTTATACCTGTCAACTCTGCTATTTTATCCATAGTCTTTAAAGCTTCTTCTTCGGTTTTTGTATGAATCATAGTAAAAATATTATATTCCCATTTATCCGGATATGTATGCCTTCTGTAACAATGAGAGACTTCATTTATTGAAGCCATAATTTTTCCGTTTTTATCAATTTCGTCTTCTTTTGATTTCCATATACCCATTATATTATAATTAAATCCGGCTTTTTGATGATACAGAACGCAAGCAAATCTGCGCATTTTTTTTTCTTCTATAAATTTAGAAATTTGATGAAGGAGTTCTCCTTGAGAAACATTTAAATTTAAAGCAGCGTTTTTAAAAGGTTCGGCTATAATTTCCAAATCTTTTTGCAATTCTCTTATACAATCTTTTTCAAATTCGCTAATATTAATTTTAGAATCGTCAATAGCATCGTCCTGCGAAAAATATCTAAAACTTGCATTAGCATTAATGTTTGCATCAGCATTAGCATTATCGTTCATATTCTCATTGGCAAAAGATTTAATATCTACTTTATTTTTATCGTTTGCAGTTTCGATTTCTTCCGTCATATCAAAATTAACGCCTATTTTAAATAATTTTAACGTAGGGAGAATAAGATAATCTTCTGCTTTAGAGATTTTTGAGATGAGGCTTATTTCTTCTTCAAAATTTTTATCCGGAGGCAATGTAATAGTAAACCAGATATTATAGATGTTATTCCTAAGATAATTATGGCTGACTCCTTTATGTGAATTAATAACGGATGCCGCATTATCTATCTCGCATTCGGGAACCTTAAAAGCGACAAGCGTGCCTTTATATCCGATATTATGCGAATCAAATATTGCGCTTATTTGTCTAATTACCTTTTCTTGTTTTAAATTTATAATTTTATTTAATACTTCTTCTTCACTAATTCCTAATCGTAAACCTATCTCTTGAAACGGTCTTGCTGTAATAGGAAAATCGGTTTGTAAAATATTTAAAATCTTTTTATCTAATAAATCTAATTCCATAGTTTTTTTTATAATCACAGGTTAAAATATAAAAATTACTAAAAAATATTTCGGATAAATATGTTTTTTATTATTATATTCGTTATTATTATAGACGTTATTTATTATTATAGATTATAGAATTAATGTAATCAATAAAAAAATTTATCTTTAATTCTTCGAAATATCATTGATAGTTTCTATGAAAGAATTAAAGTTTATTAAATAAAAAATGCTTAAAAGATTAATTAAATTTAATTAATCTTTTAAGCATTTATATTACATTAATTAATATACAATAATATATTTATTTATTTATTTTAATTTTTAGTATATCAAATTTATCAGTAACGGCAATGATTATTTCAAAGATTTTAAATATCGAGCTAAAATGTCTATCTGGGATTTTGGCAAATTTTTATGGTTCGGCATAATTGCCATAAATGATTTACCGTTAATCGTAACCATACTCCCCGGAGCAAAATGAGCCGAAGGGGTCACAATTTGTGTTTTAATCCAAGAAAGACTTCTCTGGCTTCCCACATGAGAAAGATTAGGTCCGACGGAACCGCCCTTTCCGTTAATAGTATGACAGGCAATACAGCCGTCTGAACTAAAAAGCGAAGGTCCAGATGCGGCAAAAGCCATTGACGAAGTTAAAGCTAAAATTCCAAATCCTAAAACGGCAGCAACTAAAATTTCTGATTTGATTAATTTTGAAACTAAATTTTTCAAATTTTTCATACATTTCCCTCTACATTTTTTTTTAATTTAATAATAAAATTTTTTCAACAAAAAAGTATATATACAAAAAAGTATATATTAAAGATATAAATAAAAATCTGCAAAAATGTCTTAAAATTAATAATCACTGATCCTGCATTAGAAAATTTTTATATAGACATTAACTTACATAAACATTAATAAGAATAAGCTATAAATCATTATATTATAATATATTATAATATAATATATTTAAATATTTAATGAATATATAATATAAACCACGATATTTATGAGATTTCCAAGCTAACTATAAATTATTATATTTAATAAATACATAAGCATTGCACCTGCATAGTGAAAAAATAATTCTTAGTTAGTATCAAAACCGGCTTCATCATTTATTATGGTTTTAATAATATAATATTTTAAAAGTTCTAACGCAGGATTAAAAATAACAAATTAAATAATTATTTCAAAGATTCTAGATAACTTGCTAATGTATTGAGTTCTGAAGCCTGCATATTTTTATGGCTAGGCATAATTGCCATATAAGATACGCCGTTAATTGTTACCGAACTTCCTGATGCAAAATGAGCAGAAGGATTTTTAATCTGAGTTTTTATCCAAGAAAGGCTCCTTTTGCTTCCTATATGGGAAAGATTAGGTCCGATGGAACCGCCGTTTCCGTTAATAGTATGACAGGCGATGCAGCCATCTGAGCTAAATATAGAAGCTCCCGATTCGGCAAAAGCCATTGACGCATTAATCATAACTAATCCTAAAATAATAATAAAAATACCTGTAATCTTTTTCATTAAGTTATTCACCTCCTTTCTATGCTATTTATCATCATAAACACTTTAATTTTATTAAATTATCCAATTAAAGTCAATACTTTTTTATTTATTTCTTTAATTCTTCCATAGAAATTTATTTTCTGGATGAGCCGTCTAAATGCCGACGGCTTTAACTTTAATTTAAAGCGTACCTGCCTACGCAGGAATGACTTTGCGAATATTTAAGTTTTCATCCGACAGGTGTCATTCCCGCGTAGGAGGGAATCTAATGTTCTATATAACTTTAAAGCTATTTTAACAATTTCCATCGGTGATTTTAGGATAAT
>JAKACI010000102.1 GCA_021821565.1 bacterium
TATTTAAAATTATAACTTATTGATATTACTATATTTTATTTTCTATTTTGTAATCCCCATAAAAGTTTGTGTGACCCAATAAACACTGTAATATCAGGTGTTTGCCGTTAATAGTGGTGAAGTTGGGTTAGAGAGGATTTATAGTTTCACCCGCTATATGCGGTCATTCCGAAGGAAAGCACGCAGTGTTTTATAGCCGTCGGCATTTAGACGGCTCATCCCGTATTGCTTATCATTGAAATATCGTTGATAGTTTCTATAGAAGAATTAAAGAAAAATGTATATAATTTTTTTAATTTAAAATTTTACGTCCAAGCAAAAAAGCTTTTTCATTAATATCTATTGTTTTAGCAGGCACATTTTCTTTAAGAATATTAAGCCATGTTTGTTCTTTTAGATAAGTAAATTGTGAAGATGTCCCGATAAGGATAGTGTTGGCAACCTTTACATTTCCTAACTCCCTCGCAATTTTTTCAATATCTATTGCGAATAAATTTTTAAAATTAAAATCAATTTTAATTTTGTCTATAATTGATTTAGACGTAGGCAGACTAATCTGATTTGAAGACGATCTCCTGATGTATTTTCCTTCCGACGCCGTTATTATTTTTGTTTCTTTATTTGCATAACCGATATATCTCATTGTTTCATATAAATCAAAAGATAATATTATATCGGCGCTGTGCATTGATATTAAGGGGGTGAAAATTTTTTCTCCATATCTTAAATGTGTTGAAACTGAGCCTCCTCTTTGGGACATACCATGCACTTCGGATGTTTTAACATCGTAATTTTCATAAAAAGCACTTAGACTTATTATCTTTCCGGAGAGAACGACTCCCTGCCCCCCTATTCCGCAAATCAGAATGCTTTGGTTAGTTTTCATATTATATATTTTATTTTCAATGTATTTTAAAATAATATACTATAGTTAAGTTTTATTTCAATTGATAATTTTTGTATATGTAATTTTATTAAAATTTATAATAATTTTTTAATCTATAATCTATAATCTATAATCTATAATGTAAGATGTATTATGTAGTTTATTCAAAATTAAAATTTATAATAATTTGTTATCTATTACATATTATCCGCTATATAGTTTATTCGGCAATTTGTTCAATAAATCCAAAGACGCAGATATCTTTGCAGATAGAACATCCTATGCAAGAGAAATCAATCATCGGTATGGGTTTGTTTTTATCTGTTAATTTGTTGGATATTATAATAGAAGGGCACCCTATCGTAATGCACAAATCACAACCGATGCACCTGTCCGAATTTATTTTAAATTTATTACTAAAATCTAATTTTTTTGGATACAAAACACAAGGCTTGTTTGTTATTATTACATTAAGAGTATTAGTATTCAATGCGTACTTAAGAGTATTAAATGTAGAATTGTAATCGTAAGCATCAATATCATAAATTTCGGTAATACCCATGCCTTCTATTATTTTTTTTATATCTATTTTATTGGCTATTGCAGAATCGGCAAGATTTTTTCCTGTTCCAGGATGATCCTGTCCTCCCGTCATTGCGGTCGTAGAATTATCTAAAATAATTGCCGTAAATACTGCATTGGTATATTTGGCATCAATTAAGGATGTAATGCCTGAATGGAAAAAAGTTGAATCGCCCATAACGGCGGCAACTTTTTTTTTGGAAGATTTTGATAAATACAGCCCTTGAGCAGCACCAAATGCCAATCCCATAGAAATACAGCTGTCCATAGAACTGAGCGGCGGTAATGCTCCCAGCGTATAGCATCCTATATCCCCCATAACAGGCACTCTTAATTTTTTTAAAGCATAAAAAACAGATGTATGAGGACACCCGCTGCATAATGCCGGAAGCCTGCGGGGAATACTTACAATTTCATCTTGTCTATTGAAATTATTGAAATCTTCTGTTTTGGCGGTTATGTTTAAATTTTCATTTTTGTCGTGATTTTGATTGTTGCTGTGATTATTTTTCCGGTTATTACTATTACTATTACTATTACTATTACTATTACTATTACTATTAAATTGTTGATTTGATGTATATTTTTTGCCTGATAGTTCTGTTAAAAAACCATTTTTTACAAGACCTTCTTTTACTAAGTCAGGAGTTAATTCACCAAATTGAGGAAAAAATTCTTTTCCTTTAAGCATAATGCCGAAAGCGCTTATTTCATTTTCAATAAACGGTTCAAGCTCTTCAATGACTACGATATTTTTAACTTTTGAACAAAATTCTTTAATTAAAATGTCAGGCAGCGGATAAGAAAATGAAAGCTTAAGAAAAGAGGCGTCGGGCATAATTTCTTTAGCATATTGGTAAGAAACTCCGCTTGTAATAATTCCGTATTTTAAATCATTATATTCAATTTTATTCAAGCCCGATATATTTGAAAATTCTCTTAATTTTTTAAGTCTGTCAATGGCTATTTTGTGTCTTGCTCTTGCATAGACGGGTACCATAACAAATTTTTCTATATCTTTTGTATATTTTTGATTAATTAATTGTTTATCAATATTATTATTTACAATTTCGATTGGGTTATGCATATCATCGGCATTTAAATTTAGAATGCTTCTTGAGTGCGATATTCTGGTCGTAGTTCTAACCAAAACCGGCGTATCAAAAAATTCGCTTATATCAAAAGCTATTTTTGAAAAGTAATAACATTCTTGACTATCTGACGGTTCAAGCATAGGAACTTTTGCAAATTTAGCATAATACCTGTTATCCTGTTCGTTTTGAGAGCTATGCATATTCGGATCGTCGGCGCTTAATATTAAGATGCCGCCCCTGACGCCTGTATTGGCAAGAGTCATAAATGGATCGGATGCTACATTTAAACCTACATGCTTGGTAGTAAAAAGGCTTCTTTTATATCCGATTGATGCGCCTATTGCAATTTCAAGAGCAGTTTTTTCGTTAATAGACCAATTTACATATATACCTTTAAATTTTGATAAGAAAGGAAGAATTTCGGAGCTTGGCGTTCCGGGATAACCTACTGCAATTGCCGCCTTACCTTCATAAGATCCAAAAGCAATAGCTTCATTGCCGGTAAGAAGTATTTTATCGTTAAAAGTTTTTAAAAAAGAAAAATACATTAGTAAAATAAAATAAGTAATTAGCAAGCATTTTCAGCCGGATTAGTTTATTTTTGTTAAGGTAATCCAGGAGAATGCGCACAATCAAAATTAATACCGTTGCTTCCTCTCAGACCTGGCGGGGTTTTTAATTATCCTGCCGCATTTCTGGATTACCAGTTAAAAAATATAACATAATTTTTAATTTATTGAAAGTATTTTATTTATAAGATAAAATAAATAAACTAAAATTATGATATTTTATTTTAACCTTAATTCTGTAATAGAAAATAATTACTTTCATGACTCGCTATCTTGCGGGAACTCATATTTCTATAGAAGGTTTAAGAGAATATGATAATTATTTATTTTATTTGTTAAGAAAAAATAAATACCTTAAATCATCGTTAGGGATTTATTTTTCTGGATGAGCCGTCTAAGTGCCGACGGCTTTAAAGCGTGCCGCTTACGCAGGAATGACTTTTAGAGGATTTAATTTTTAACCCGACGGGTGTCATTCCCGCGAAAGCGGGAATCCACATTTTTACTATATGTTGAAGCAACTTTAATAGTCTCTAACAGTGATTTAAGGATATATATATTATATTATATTATATTATATTATATTATATTATATTATAGTTTTATCTTAATAAACTATTTAAATTATCGCTTGATGTCAATTATATATATTTATTAAATATGATTATAAATTATCACTTAATATTATAATATTATACTTAAATTTTAAAAAGGAGCAATTATCATGTGTGCAGGGTATGAAGATTTAGATTTAACCGAAGAGACTAAAAATTTGGAAATGGCGAGGCAGTCTTTAATTGAAGAATTTCAGGCAATTAATTGGTATCAGGAAAGATTTGAACTTACGGGCGATGATGAATTGAAAAAAATTTTAGCGCATAACAGGGATGAAGAAAAGGAACATGCCGCTATGTTAATGGAGTATATTAAAAAGCATGATACTGTTCAGGCAGAGAAATTTTTACATCATGATGATTAATTATAAGATTCCTAACTTTTATATGAATTTTATACATTACATTATAACTGTACGATATTATTATGTTACTTATTTTATAAAATATATAATGTAGTGTATATTGATATACACTACAAATAAAAATAATATATTAAAATATTTAATAAAAATAAGCAGTTCAAATGTAGTGCATAAAAAATAAGGAAAAGTTAGGAAGATTAAATAGAATTAAATATAAATTGCATAATTAGACGGTAATTTTGAATTTTATATTAATGCCTTAAATTACTGTTAGAAACTATTAAAGTTACTATTAAAGTTACTATTAAAGTTACTATTAAAGTTACTATTAAAGTTACTATTAAAGTTACTTCTGAAGTTACTCCTAAAGTTACTTCAACTAAAATTGTTTCAACATATAATAAATACTGGATGACCGCTTCGCCATAAACTGCATGCGTTTATATGGCTTATAGTCTCGTGAACAGAAACGGCGTGCGTTTCTACTTTCGGAACTTTCCTGCTTTCGTGGGAATGATACCCGTCGGGTTAAAAGTTAAATTCCCGCAAAGTCATTCCTGCGTATGCTGGTACGCTTTAAAGTCATCGGCATTTAGACGGCTTATTCGTCCTATAAACTAAACTAGAAACTAAACTAGAAACTAAAAAATAAATTTCTAACGGTGATTTAAAGTATATATTTTTTGATTTAAAATTATTGTGTATTGTTTAAATTATATAAATAAAAATTTATATATAGTAAAAATATTAAATAATTATTTATATCATTAAATATGGCATATTTAAAATTTTTTTTCAATAAAATTATTAAAAACATATATAAATAGCAAATATAAATAATTTTAAAATTTATAGCATCTAAAAGAATAAATATATTGTTTTTATATTATATCTTTAATTACGATTAATTATTATCTTTTATTTTTTACTAAATTAATTAAAGAATTTATTTATTATTTTCATGTTTCTTGCCAAAAATTATAATAACAATTTTAAATTACTAATTTATGATGCATTATTTAAAACCTTGTCTTATTATTTAATAATTTAATATATCCTATGCTTTTTGTTGAATTAGATATTTTTATTATATCGCTCATAATAATAAATCCTATCCATACAATTTTATTATTAGACAAAATAATAGGCACATTATGTCTTAATAATGCAGGTATTTTTTCATCTATAAAAAAATTTTTAACTTTTTTTTCATTATGCATGCCAAGCGGTATAAATCTGTCACCGTTCATAAAATTTCTAATTTTTACAGGAAATAACAATTTATCAAAATCAAATAATACTGTATTTTTTAAATTGTTTTTAAATTGTTTTTTTATCAGTTTATTCATAACAGTTTTTGTTTTAATATTATCAAATTTTCCGATTATTAGGCTTAAATCTAATTCCTTTATATAAATAATAAATTTATTAATTGTATTTATATTGCCTAAATTATTTTCAACAATATCGTCGTAATCAATTAAATATTCATAGTGTTTGATATCTAAAGGAAAATAGCGGTAAATATTTTTGATTTTCCCAATACATATGTTGTTTTCAATTTTTTGAAAAATTATTTTTTCGTAAGTTTTAATTATTCTGATATTTTTATTAAGATTGAATAAGATGTTAGGTTTATTGCTTTTTAAAATATTTAAAAAATTTTTAAAATTGCCGTATGAAATAAAATTTTCTATTCTGTTATTATCTTTATCTTTATTAAATTTTCTA
>JAKACI010000103.1 GCA_021821565.1 bacterium
TTCGCCTTACGGTTTAATTTTAACTTTTATAGTTTCTGAAAGACCTTATATTAAATATGTTAAATATTCTGGAAACGGGTCAGTATCGGTAAAAAAAATAAAAAAAATAATTAATATTCAACTCGACACTCCTTACAGCGCATACAAGGGATTTAAGGCTTTAAAAATATTAAAATTTCTTTACTCGGCAGAAGGTTATTATAATGCTAAAATTAAGTTTAACAAGATAAAACTTTCGGGAAACTATGTCGGTTTAAATTTTGTTATAAATCAAAACTCTCCTGTTATGGTGTCTAAGGTTACCCTGAGAGGAAATAGTTCATATCCTTCCGCAAAACTTTTAGGCATTATGAATATTCAAACAGTTAATATGCTTACGTGGATAACGGGAGCGGGAAAATTTGAAAAAGCAAAATTAAACAATCAGATTATGAAACTTTTAAGTTTTTATTATAATCATGGGTATATTAATGTAAGTGTAAAAAAACCGAAATTTATTTTTTCAAAAAATAAAAAATTTGTTACGATAGTGTTGACCGTACATCAAGGTCCTCAATATAGAATATCCGATGTTAACGTTATAATGAAAAATAAAGATAAGCACATTAAAGAATATAACTCTATCGTTAAACTTTTAAAAACTAAAGCAGGCAATATTTTTAACAGAAAAATGATAGAAAAGGATATCTTAAAAATCACTAAATATTTGACTTACAGAGGTTATGCTTTTGCAAATGTAGAGCCGTCTATAAAAATAAGCAGAAAAAATAGATCGGTTTTTGTTCAACTCACAATCCATAAAGGTAAAATTGCAAGATTCGGAAAGATTACTATTACAGGCAATGATGTAACTTACAGCTATGTTATTTTAAGAGCGTTAGTTTTATATCCCGGAGAAAAATACAACCCTGAATTGGTTAAAATATCGCGTAGAAATCTTAAAAATTTAAAATATTTTAAGCATGCCACTATAGTTACCGAAAAAGTTCCGGGGGGAAACATATTAAATGTAAAAGTTCATGTAAAAGAAGAAAATACCGGAAAATTTACTATAGGAGGCGGATATAGTTCGGCTACGGCATTTATGGCAATATCTTCAATATCCGAATCAAACCTGTTCGGAACAGGCATATCCGCTTCTCTTAATGCTCAGGTGGGCGGACCTTACCAATCGTACAGTCTCAATATTCTGCAGCCATATCTTACATATCTTTACGGAAGACCTCTTTCATTGGATGTGTCTCTATACGACACGTTTAATTCCCTTTACTATGAATTTGCATACCGTTCGGCAGGCGGCTCTGTTACGGTCGGATTTCCTTTATATAGGCGCATACTTACGGAATATGTAAGATATTTGATTGAACAGGATAGTTCGGTTATAATTCCAGGGTTGGCGAATATACTTCCCCAAGGAAAGCTTTTAACAAGCGAAGTGTCTTTTACTACGGTTTATAATACTCTCAATAATCCCATGGTGCCTACGGCAGGAGACATGGCAAATTTCAGAGTAAGTTTTGCAGGTTCTCCTATTGGCGGAAATGATGATTTTCTTAAATTTACCGCTAAGGAAAATCATTATATTCCTTTGTGGTGGGGAACATCGTTTATGACAAGCGCTCAGGCAGGCTATATAGACCCTACAAATTCTAATGTTCCATTGCCTATATATCAGCGGTTTTTTATCGGCGGTATTACCAATACATATCCACTTCTCGGATTTATGTACGATTCTGTCGGGCCTACAGAAAACGGATTGCTTTATGGCGGCACAAGAATGTTTATCGT
This sequence comes from bacterium, assembly GCA_021821565.1. Next base: position 1,789 of record JAKACI010000103.1, read on the forward strand.
TGGAACAAAATATCTTATTCCTATTATGAAAAAAATGGGATTTTATGGATTTTTATGGTGGAATGCGGGTAATGCTTGGACAACATCGCAGACAATTAATCCATTTAATCTTGATGAGGCAGCTGGTATAGGTTTTGACTGGTATTCGCCGTTCGGACCTATTGAAATAACATACGGTAAAATATTAGGAACGCCTATTAACGGAAATGCGGCTACCAGAATCCAATTTAGTATGGGTGAAGGTTTCGGGGGATTATAAATTAAATTAAAGTCATATAATTTGCATGAAATAAATAATTTGATATAAAAATATTAATAATATTCAAGTTGTTTTAATTAAATATTATATTGTGTTCATTTTATTGAATAATTAAAATAAAATATAAATAAATAAATTTTATATAAAACTAAAAAACAATCGGAGGTTTTATGGACAAAATAATTTCATTTTTTTCTATTTTCATTTTGTTGCTCGCATTAATTTTACTAAGTAATATTTCAAAAGCCGAAGCTGCCGGTTCTAAAATTGCAGTCGTAAATATGCAGAAAATAATTGCAATGTCAAAACAGGGAAAGAAAGCTAACGCTGTTCTTCATTCATTAGTGGTAAAATATAAAGCAAAGTTAAGCGCTTTAAAACAAAAAATAACTTCACTTCATAATGATTTAAAGCAAAATTCATCAATAATGTCTTCGTCTGAAAAACTTAAAAAAACAAAAGAATTTGAAACTGATATTACTAATTTTTCTTCCGAGGAAAAACATATTCAAGGCGTGATTTCCGAAAAAAGATATAATCTATTAAAAGGGATTTTTGAAAAAGCTAAAGTAATAATACAAAGTATTGCAAAACAAAAAGGCTATATACTTATTATTAATCGTCCGAATATAGTCGTTTACAGAGTTAATTCAATTGATATTACCAATCAAGTTTTAAGCCGGATGAATTCAAAATAATTAAAATTCATAAATAATATATTTTATACAATAATATATTAAATAATATATTAAATAATATATTAAATTAACTGCGCCGGTTTTATAAATTAATTAAATTTATTAAAAAATATAAAAAAATAAGAATTTTAATTTATTAGCGCATATTTAAAATGGATTACTCTATAAAAGAAATTGCAAACTTGTTATCTCTTAATATAATCGGCAAAGAAAACTTTGCCGATTTAAAAATAAAGGGTATAAATTCTTTAAAAGATGCCGATAAAGATGAGATTAGTTTTATTTCAGACCGTAAATATATAAAATATATAAATGCAACAAAAGCCGCTGCGTTAATAATGGATTTTTCATTATTAAAAGATTATCCGTTAGAAAATTTAAAATTTACAATTTTAGATACAAAAAATCCTTATTTAGCTTTTGCCAAAGCCTCGCAATTGTTTTATAATTTTGATAATGACGACACTTCGTCAAATCAATTTTTGCTTGACGACGCTTTCATTGATAAAACTGTAATAATAGGCGGCGGTACGATAATATATCCTAATGTCTGTATAGAAAAAGAATCTAAAATAGGGAAAAATTGTAAAATTATGCATGGAGTATTTATAGGACAAAATGTAAATATAGGGGATAATGTTATTATTTATCCAAATGTTACCGTTTATAACAAATCTAATATCGGCAATAATTGCATTATGCACGCAGGTTCAGTTATTGGAAGCGACGGATTTGGATATGCTAAAGATGGTAAAGAGTATGTCAAAATAATACACTCGGGAAATGCCGTATTAGAAGATGATGTTGAGATAGGAGCTTTAACTTCGGTAGATAGAGGAGCTATCGGTTCTACGATTATAAAAAAAGGAACAAAAATAGACAATCTCGTTCAAATTGCCCACAATGTTTTAGTAGGCAAAAATTGCGCTATCGCTTCTCAAACAGGCATTGCAGGAAGTACCGTTATAGGAGATAATGTAATTATGGGCGGTCAAGTCGGGGTATCAGGACATTTAACTATCGGAAATAATGTAATGATAGCCGCACAAGCCGGTATATCGCATGACATTAAAGATAATGAAGTTGTCGCGGGTTCCCCCGCTATACCGATTAAAGAATGGCGTGTTTCAATGGTTTTATTTAAAAAATTACCTGAATTATTTAATAAAATCAAAAAGATATAAAATATATTTTAATCGCTTATATTTTTTTAAAATATTGCTAATATTTACAACAATATTTAGCAATAAGCAATATCAAATTATATTTAAAGGTAATTAATTATGGACATTAAAACTGAAGCGGAAACATCTTCTTGCGTTATGGATATTAAAGAGATAATGAGTCTTCTTCCGCATAGATTTCCATTTTTACTAATAGATAAAGTTGTCGGTCTTGAAAAAGGAAAGTTTATTAAAGCAATAAAAAATACAACTATGAATGAGCCTTTTTTTCAAGGTCATTTTCCTAATCATCCTGTTATGCCCGGAGTATTAATTTTAGAATCATTAGCTCAAGCAGGCGGTATCTTGGCTTATAAAACTGCCGAGGATGATGCCATGAAAGATATGCTGACATATTTTATGGGAATTGATAAAGCAAGATTCAGAAAACCTATATTTCCCGGTAGTACTATAAATCTAAATGTCGAACTTATTAAGAAAAAACAAATGATATGGGTATTTCATGGTACGGCATCAGTTGATAATATATTATGCTGCGAGGCAAATCTTATGGCATCTTTTGTTGCACATAATAAATAAATACATAAATAATGTAATTCAGATAAATTAGAATAAATTAATTTAAATTAAAAATATTTATTAGGTTATGATAGATAAAACTGCGATAATAGGAGAAAATGTAACTGTTGATGATTCTACAAATATCGGTCCATATTGTGTAATTAAAGATAATGTTAAAATAGGCAAAAATAATAAAATTGCTTCCCATGTCGTTATAGAAGGTAATACGGAAATAGGCGATAATAACATAATATTTCAATTTGCGTCAATCGGTTCAGTCCCTCAAGATCTAAAATATAAAGGAGAAAATACAAGACTGATAATAGGCAGCAATAATATAATTAGAGAATATGCTACATTTAATCCGGGTACGGTAACAGGTAATTCAGTTACCGTTATAGGCAATTTTAATCTTTTTATGATGTCAATCCATATAGCTCATGATTGTATTGTAGGAAATTATGCAATATTAGCTAATCATGCAACTCTTGCAGGACACGTGGAGATTAACGATTTTGCTATACTCGGAGGTTTATGCGCCGTGCATCAATTTACAAAAATCGGCGAATCTGCTTTAATTTCAGGCGGAACGATGGTGGTTCAGGATATTCCTCCATATTTAATTGCATCAGGCGATAGAGCGAGGATTTACGGCATTAACAAAATAGGTCTTGAGAGGAGAGGTTTTTCAAAAGAAGAAATAGATGATGTAAAAAATGCATATAAAATAGTATATAGATCTAAATTGACAATTAAAAATGCTATTAATAAAATTAAAAGTGAAATAAATACTACTCCGATTGTAGAAAAATTTATTGAATTTATATTAAATTCTAAACGCGGCATAACAAGATAAAGATAATATTGATAGATTAAAGCTACAGTGTTCGCTTATTAATTTAATGTTGACCTTAGTTTAAAGTTTAAATAGTTTAAATTTTATATATGTATTATATTAGCTAATTTAATAATTATAATTTTAATGATAAATCAAAAAAGGATAGGTCTTATAGCAGGATATGGAGAATTTCCTCTTTTATATATAAAAAAGCTTAAATCTTTAGGTTTCTATGTTTGTGTTTGCGCCATTGAAGAAGAAGCAGGAGAAAAACTGAAAGACTATGCAGATTCTATCATTTATATAAGCGTCGGTGAGCTTGGAAAACTTATAAAGTTTTTTAAATCTGAAAATGTCAATGAAATTATTATGGCAGGCAAGGTTAAAAAAACGTTAATGTTTAAAAAAATAAAGCCTGATTTAAAAGCTATCACTCTTTTTTTGTCTCTTAAAGACAAAAAAGACGATACTATTTTAAATGCTATATGCAAATACATGGAGAAA
>JAKACI010000104.1 GCA_021821565.1 bacterium
ATATTCCATTACATACTTTATTTTTAATAACTGAAAAATTAAATATTTCTTTTGATTCACTTATTGATAAATATCATAAAGAAATATACGGCGCTAATTATAGGAGCATTCTTAATATTAATAATAATATTTTTCTTAAATTTTCAGATGTTGACTTAGATAAAAGCATTGATATAGTAAAAGAAATTTATAAATCCGGTGATAAAAAATTAATTTCAGCTTTAAATAATAACTTAGATATTTATTATTCCCTTTTAAAAAAAGATAAAAGTTAGCTTTCCGGACAAATCATATTTACCGTAAAAAAGCCCTGACCGCTATTAAAGCAACCGGCTTTCTTTTACCCTATACGTTGTTTATATCCTATTTCTTTTTAACGAGCCTTAAAACGCAAATTACAAAGGATTGCAATATGCAATTAATTAAAAAAGTAAAAGTAAATAAAAAAATATGGTATAATATCTATAACAAAAATAAAAAAGGGGTTCTATTATGCATTATATAAATTTAGGTTTGCTTTTAGTTATAGTAGGGCTTGTTATCGGCGTTTATGTTCATACGGACAAAAAGATTGATAAATTATCCAGTGAAATTAAAGAAGTTGATAATAAAATAGACGAAGTTAATAAAACCTTATCTAATAAAATAGACGAAAACAATAAAGCTTTAACAGATAGAATGGACAGGCTATATGATATACTCGTCCATATGGGGTTTAGAGAAAGGGAACATAGAGATAAAGCAGCTAACGAATAAAAGCTTTATATATATACCTACCCGAACGCTTCCTCGCCTTAAAACGCAAATTAGAAAGAATTTGTTTTTAAAAATATGTCCTGTATCCGTATTTTTCATTAATTTTGAAATAAAAAAAGATTTTGCCCGCCGTCGTCGCAATTTTCAAAAAAGTTATCAAGGTTTTTTGATAACAGCTTTATCGTTGTTAAAAAACCCGAAGCAGACAGTTTTAAGAAATTTGATAACGGTTTTATCGTTGTCAAATTTCCGTTAAAAAACCGGCTGTTGATTACTTTTTGCTTTGAAAATTGCCAGAGCTTTAATGCTCATCTTTAGCCCGTTTGGTTCACATTTGCGCTTTAATTAAAATAGCTTTTTTACAATATATAGTTAGAAAAATTTTAGATCTCTTTTGTGTTTTACTATATATAGTAATTTAAGAAAATAAAGCTTTCATAACCTATCAAATAACCGTCGTATTTGCGTTTTTAACCCCGTTAAATCCGATACAGGTATAAAAAAACCATTAACCGAAAACAAGACGGCTTAAAATTGATTATACGGATTTTAAGCGGGTTTAAAGTGTCCACCGGTGGACAGTAAATAAGGGTATATTATATCTTTATAAATTCTTCCCATGTAATCTTTGCTTGTTTTAAAATACTGTGCAATGTGCCTTTGGCTATTTCTTTATGTAATGGAACGACGCAACCTATATCGCCGTTATCGGTATGTTTTTTTAATACAACATGGCTTCCACGCTGGCGAACTCTGGAAAACCCAAGTTTTGAAAGTTTATTTATAACATTTTCGCCGGACAAGTTTAACGACTTAGGCATTAACCGCAACCTCAAAAGTAGTAGTTAACGGCTTTGATATTTCTTCCGTCATAGGAAATTCTTCGAGATATAGTTCCGTTGCCTCTTTAAGATTTATAATAGATTCTTCTATCGAATAGCCTTGACTTACGGTAGAAACTTCAGGGCAATCGGCAACATAAATATCACCTTCTTTGTGTATAATTGCAGTAAATACTTTTGTAAACATTTTAAACCTCTTTTAAATAAGAAATTATTTTTATAAATATTATAACATATCTCTATTAAATGCTTAAAATATTTTTTAAAATCCTAAATAAAGGCAATTTTAACGCAAACGAAACTGTTTTGCTTGCGTTATCAAAGTTAATTTTTGCGGTAAAGAATCGGTAAAGTTTTTTTTAAAAAACGGTAATAAAGAAGTTAATTTAGGATAAAATATAAAAGTTAGAAAAGTAAGCGTCTGTCTGCCGTTGCTTGTTATTATTGAATTTATAATTTAATACAATGAAAATTGACACGGTAGGGGTCGGCGGTTCGAGACCGCCCGTGCCTACCACTTAAAAACCTTATAAATCCTTAATATCCTGCCTTTAAAAAATGATTGCTATTTTAAAATAAACTATGCTATAATACTATAATATGCTTAAATAGGTTAAAAAATGATAAAAATAATCACATTTTAGCGCACACACGATATAGTAAAATCAAGGGTTTTATTAAATATGTTTAATGTGATTAATCACATATTATTTTTTAAGCTGTTTATTTAGGTTTAAATTTATCAAAAAAACGAACGCTATTAGCCTTATTTTTAATTTTAAATTAATTTTGATATATATTTTATATATATTATTTCTATATCTTTAAAAAAATAACGTCTTAAATCGTCTATTAAGTGCCTTATTTTTGACATTGTTGATTTTATGCGGGGTTGCAATGGCAAGTTTATATAAAAGGGGTAATTCAAAGCATTACTGGTATCAGTTCAGACTTGACGGAAAGCAATATAGGGGTTCTACGAAGACGGAAGATAAAAAACTTGCGGAAAAAATAGCTACGGCAGTTGAATCGGATTATATACGTCAAAAATTCGAGCTTCCGGGTGTGATTAAAAATAATCACAGTTTAAGCACAGTCTGGAAAGAGTATTTGAAAAATTTAAATAACGCGGAACGGACGATAAAAGTTAAAAAATGGATTTCTATACATTTTTTGCCTATTTTTAGCGATAAGGATATTGCAGATATTACTCAATCAGAGATTAAAATTTATCAGCTGCAGAGAAAACTTGAAATATTATCAATGCCGAAGAACATTTGATTGTAGATTTTTTTGAATCAAATATTTTTTTTGATGAAGATAAAGAAGAAGATTTAGCAACAATAGAAATAATTGACCAAGCAATAGTAATTGCTGTAGATAATTCTAATAAATTAGTTTTAGTGCGAAAAATTATCGTTATTGGTCAGGATTCGTTGGATCACTTACCAGATAAAGACGAAAGAAAAAATAAAATACTTTTTGCAATATTAGAAGCTGCTAATAAAAATTATTACGATATTGATATTCCTATTAAATCAGATATAAAATTCAAAATAAATCTTCAAACTAAAAAAATAGAACGTTTAAAAAAAGTAGAAGAATTAAAAATAAAAGGCATTGTAATTGCGGTCATTTCCGAAAAGTTACTGTATGATAAAGAAAACTTCCGATATTTTTAATAAAAACTTAAAGTATTACTTTTAATCATACATTATCCCTTAAAATATGCTATAATTCTAATTAACGAGGTGTAAAAATGTTTACAGCAATACTTAAAAATCAGGTTCCTGGTGGATCGGCTGGATAGAAGAAGTCCCCGTCGTAAATTGTCAGGAAAAAACCAAAGAGGAATTAATAGTTTCTTTAAAAACCGCGCTTAAAGAAGCTTTTAATTATAAATAATAATTAAATAAATAATATCGGGGTTAATTATGGAAGAAATAATATTTTTAGTGGAAGAAGACCTTGAATCCGGATATACGGCTAAAGCTCTCGGATATTCCGTTTTTACGGAAGGGGAAACGATTATGGAATTAAGAAAAAATATTAAAGACGCTCTTGAATGCCATTTTAATAATAAAGCGGATATTCCTAAAATAATAAGGCTTCACCAATCCAAAGAAGAAGTTTTTGCATATGCCTAAAATCCCGCGTGATATTTCAGGTTTAGAATTAGCAAAACTGCTGTCTAAATACGGCTATAAAGTTGATTGGCAAAGAGGCAGCCATTTAAGATTAACGACTAATCTTAATAATGCAGAACATCACATAACTATACCAAGTCACGATTATATTAAAATCGGAACGCTTAATAATATTCTTGTCGATGTTGCCGGATTTCTCGGAATAAATAAAAAGGAACTGATTGAAAAATTATTTTAATCACCCTTTAGCGCACATAAAAATTATATATGCCTGATTAGTTAATAATTTAAATAAGTTATAAGCTATATATCCACTTCGACACGGTAGAAGTCGGCGGTTCGAGACCGTCCGCGCCTACCAACAAAAACCGCAGTAAATAAGCCGCTTAGGTAAAATACTTCTTGACAAATATATGTATAAATATGAATAGAAATGACATATTTTTACTACCATATTACTACTATTTACTACTATTAAAATGGCTTCAATTTATAGGAAAAAAGACGGCGATATCTGGTATTACAGCATAACCTACCAAGGCAAGCGGCATCAGGGAACTACTAAGACTAACGATAAAAATCAGCACAATTAATCGCAGAATCCATGCAAACCTGACCTTGCAAGAGAAAGCCATAACCTGCCGGTTTTAAATAAAAACATAAATAGCTTTGGCGATCTCTTTCAAGATTATCTAAAAAATATTATTAACTCTTCAAGAACGATACAAGTTAAACAATAGATATCCATACATTTTCTGCCTGTTTTTAAAGACAAAGATATAACCAGCATTACGCAATCCGATATAAAAAATTATCAGCTAAAAAAAAGATTAGAAATTATGGCAATACCTAAAAACTCCGATAAAAGAGAATCGGAAATATCGTTTGCATATTTAAATAAAGAGATTTTAATTTTTTCTAATTTCTTTAACTTCTGTATTGAAAAAGGTTTGATAGAAAAGAATCCTGCTTTTAAAATAAAAAAACTAAACGAACTATCTATGTTAAAAACGTTGTCCGATGAAGATATTAATAAATTAATCGCGGACGCCACAAACAAACTAACAAAAGATTTAATAACATTTCTTACTTATACCGGTTGCAGGAAGGGTGAGGCATTGAATCTTAAGTGGGACGAGGTAGATTGATTTAAAAAACAATGTGATTGCGATCAAAGGAACTAAAACTAAATATGATAGGTATATTCCGGTACGCAATCTGCTTAAGGGACTTTTATCTGCCATAGAATAAGGATTGCGCAACGGTTTATAGCCGACAAGATGCAGGCTCATATGTGTTTAACTGCGTATAGCGGTCATTTCGGACACCTCAGCCGTAAATTTTCGGACACTAAAACGGAACTCTCGGACAGTTAAAACTCAGTATTTGTTTTATACTTTGTTTCAATAATTTTATTTCTTCATCAGATGTTCGGATACAATACTTAAAACGCTCTTCGGCAACATTCCTTTCCAATGAAATGCTATTTTGCCGGTTTTTGAAATAAAAAAAGTTTGGGGTATTGCCATTCCGTTATATGCGTGTAACACTTTTGATGTTGCATGAACTACCGGATAATCCATTTTATATTGATGAGTAAATGCTCTTACGCCTTTTTTGGTCACATTTACATTTATACCCACTATTATAAAATTCTTTGACTTATTTTTATTGTAAAAACTTATTAAACTCGGTATTTCAGCTCTGCATGGAGGACACCAAGTCGCCCAAAAATTAACGAGCACGACTTTTCCTTTTAAAGCGCTTAAATTAATATTTTTATAACCGGAAAAATTATGATTTAATACCTTTAGATTAAAATTTGGAGCAATAGCATTAGAGTTGGCGGCATACGATTTTTTAGTTATTGAAAATACCGAAAACATTATAATAATAAGCATAAGAGAGAATATAATATTTAACTTTTTAGATGCGCTGTTTTTGCAAATCATAAAATCTCCTTGATTGTTTATAAAAATATTGTTTATAAAAAATTTGTAGTACATATATTCCTAAATTTATACAGAATTATACAGCAGATAAGAAGCGTTTTATATCCCGTTATTTATATTTAT
>JAKACI010000105.1 GCA_021821565.1 bacterium
TAATTTAATTTAATACTAATTATTAATTAATTATCTAATTCATTTTTATTTACTTTAATTTAATTCATTTTTATTTAACTTAACTTAACTTAATTCAACTTAACTTTATACTATATTTTTTAATTATTTTAATCAATTATCAAAATTTATCAAAATTTATTTTACTTTAATTTTATGCTATTGCTATAAAATTTTTCCGCCCCGAATGAGCTCCTGACAAGCGGAGCCGAAAATACATTTTTTATACCTCTATTTTTAGCATATTTTCTATATTCAATAAATGTTTTAAGAGAAACATACTCTTTAACTTCAATATTGTCAATAGAAGGACGCATATATTGCCCTATAGTCATAAAATCTACATCTGTTAAAGCTATATCGTTAATTGTTTTAAAAACATCTTCCCGATCTTCTCCAAACCCGACCATTATACCTGATTTTGTCTGAATATGCGGATATTCTTTTTTTACAAAACCGAGAATATTAAGTGATAGTTCGTAAGAGCTTTCAGGTCTGACAGTTTTATAAAATCTTTCGACAGTTTCAATGTTGTGTCCAAATATATTCACTCCTGCATCCAGCACAGCGTTAATTGATTTTTTGCTGCCTTTAAAATCGGAAGTCAATACTTCAACGATACCGCAATCAGTGTTAGATTTAATTTCCTTAACCGTTGCAGCAATTATAGAAGCTCCGCCATCCTCAAGGTCATCTCTTGTAACCATCGTTATAACGGCATGGTTTAACTTTAAAGATTTAACTGCGTATGCTATCTTTGCAGGTTCCGATAAATCAACCTGCGGTTTTTCATCATATCCTATATTGCAAAAAGGGCATTTCCTCGTACATTTATCTCCAAGCAAAAGAAAAGTGGCGGTTTTACTAGAGAAACAAAGGTTTAAATTAGGACACCTTGATGACGAGCATACGGTATTCAAACCTTTTTCTTTAATTATTTTAGAAGTAGAATATATATCTTTTCTTGATTTTATTTTTAAAATCTCGTTTCTAATGTAAGCGGGAATTCTTTGATTCATGAAAAAATTATGAACATTTGATTTATTTTTATTTTAGAATTTACGGCAATTAATTTATCTTGTTAATATTTACCATGTTAATTTTAATTATATTATTTTATAATTAATAAATAATTATATAAATGTAAATTGTATAATATTCTATTAAAAAATAAAATAAATTTTTATTAAATCTTAAAAATTTACAATAATTCACAATACAAATGTTAAAATTACATAACATATAAATAACATATAAATAATTGATTAATCCAACTTATAATCAATATTATGATATATATCATAATATATCGGCTAATTTCAATATTTTTTATCTTAATAAATATAATAAAATAATAATAAAATGCCTGAAAATATAACATCAACGCAAGATGAATATTTTATGAAATTAGCAATTGAAGAGGCAATTAAATCTTACAATAATGACGAAGTTCCGATAGGAGCGGTAATAGTAAAAAACAATAAGATAATTTCAGCTTCTTCAAATAGCGTAGAAAAAGATTTATCAAGTATCATGCACGCCGAAATAAAAGCAATAATATCGGCGCAAAAAAAATTAAAATCGTGGAGACTAAACGAATGCACAATGTATGTAACATTAGAGCCGTGTCTTATGTGCTGCGGAGCAATGATACTTTCGCGAATAGAAAAACTTGTTTATGCAGCTTCAGATCTTAAATCAGGAGCAGTCAATTCTTTATATTCAACATTATCCGACAATAGACTTAATCATACCGTAGAAACGGCAGGCGGTATAATGGAAAAAGAGTCCTCGCAATTGCTAAAGGATTTTTTTAAAATCAAAAGAATAAAAAAATAAAAATATTGAAGCAGTTATAAGCAAAATAAACAATTAAAAATAGACGGTAAATAAAAATAGTTTCTATAAATTATCAATAGTTTAAATAAATATCATATATAACATATGTAATATAAATGTTTATACAGCTTATCAATATTAATTAATTAATTATAAATTATAATTTAATTATACACGATTGACACAAAATTTTGAACGGTCTCGTCTCTTAAAAAGTTCTAATAATCATAAAATTTACGGTATTTTGCGTACTATTTCCATCACCGTAGACTTTGCGGTTTGCTATTTGATTTTCAAATTCGAGTCTGAATTGCGTATTTTTAAATATATTAATATTTGGTCTTAAACCTATTGTAAAAGTTGAATCAAAATAATTAAACGCTTCTCCCGGAATGCTGTTTTCTTCCCACATACCGTTAGGATCCCAAACCCTCACTTCTCTTATGGTTTGCGAAAATCTGCCGATATTTAATAAATTAAAATGATGAATATAAAAAGCTAATCCTGAAAAACGGGACTTGTCATAGGTTGAATTTGAAGTTGAAATCAAATAGCTCGGATATATAGACATTGTCGCTGACGCCTGCAAGTTAAATTTATTAACATTTATATTATTGTTTTCTATAATTGATTTATTTATACCGCTGTTTAATCCTACTTCATAATCTAAAGCAAATGTCCAAAAATTAAAAGGGGAATATTTTACATCCGCAAAGTTGTAAAAAAACTTGTTTTGATTATCCTGTATTAAACTATTATTATATATAATAAAATTTTCCGCCCCGTAAACTACACCCTCATGAAATTTTAATTTTATATTTTTAAACGGTTTATAAGAAGTAATAAATTCAAAAGTCGGATACCTGTCAATCGGCGCCATTGCATTGTCAGTTAAAGCAGTTCCAAAAACTATTTTTAATTTTTTTGGAATAAAAGGATAGCTTAGAAATATCCCTGTAAGTTCCCCCGGTTCTATCGCCGTAATAGGCGAATAGGTGTTTTCCCATAATCTTGATAAATTATAAGATTCAAAACCTATAAGATAATTTTTTTCGCCTATTTCAACTTTAAGTCCGTTTCCTACAGGCACTCCTAAAGACACATAAAGATTTCTGAAACCGTAAAGCGGTCTATTGTAAACAGGTTCGGTATAATAAGAATAATTACCCGTATAAGGTCCGACATCCTGTATGTTTTCGCCTGTATCCAACGTTGCCTTAAAACCTATACCTAATATATTCCTTCCGTTAGAAAACGCATTTTTAGAAACGGTTATATCTAATTCATTTATGGTAAAACCATTAACTTTATAGTTATTTATATAATTTCCGTTGTAATTTCCCTGCGGAAATTGTGAATTTGCGACGGGATTTGCAAAATTATAAGTATAAGAGGCGGCAAATGTCCCGAATAGTTTAATTTGCGATAAAAAAGTATTTTCGCCGGATTTTCTTATATTGCTGTTTATATAATGATTTGTGTTATTATTTGCATTATTATATATATTGTTTAATATGTTATCGTTTAAATTATCTCTTTTATTGCTGTTTATATAATTGTTTATATTAACGCTTATATCAGATACGGCGTTTGAATTTTTAATAAAAATATACACCGTTATAATTTGAGCAAAAACAATTAAGCTTAAAATAAAAATTAATTTTTTCATATTAAATCCTGCTATTATTTATTATCAGATATACTATTGGAAGCAGCGTTTAAATAATAAAAAAGTTTTATTAACATTAATTGAATAAAAAATTAATAAATATACTTTATTACCAATGGATTACCATATTCCCATCCTCTTTTTTTTAACAGGAGGGAAGTCCTGCCGTAGGCATACTGTAAGCATAGACATAAACATAAAATAGATAAGACGGTTCGCTTTTTGTTAATGAATTCTAGAAAATCCGATTATAACAAGAACAACCATCACTACTATATAAATACGCAAAAACCAAAAAGCAAATTTAACCCAGCCGCTTATTTCTGCCCTCTGAAGCGGAATTTTATTATAATCAAGCAACCCTTCTTCTTTCACAAAATTTTCCCAATATTTTTCTAAATTAGCGCCGTCTTGAGAGTTATTATTATTTAATTTTTTTAACATTTTATCTTCACGGTTATCTTTGATTTTTTTATTATCTAATGCCATTTTGAACACCTCTGCCGATTATTTTGAATTAATCGCAATAATTATAATTAAATTAAATTTGCCTATATAAATTTATAGATTAAAATAAATTTTTTATCGCGTCAAACTTCTAATTAAACCCAAAATTGCTTATATATGCTTATATAAAAGTTTAATTCTGGATTCCCGATTACGCGGCGCGGGAATGTCATTGAGAGATTTTATAGTTCCGCCTATAGTGTGTTATTCCCGCGCCGCGTAATCGGGAATCAGGTGTTCTTAAAGCATTGCATATATTTTATAATCTCTACCGACAATTTTAGGTTAAATTTAAATAAATTTATCTTTTATCATTCAATATCATCCAAAAAGATGCGGAAATACGACGGTTATACCGTATAATCCGTTCATTATTATCAAAAATCCGACTATTACAAACGCTGAAATATTTTGCCATCTTTTATTTATATGTTCACCCATAATTTCTTTATCGTTCAGCAAAAGCAATAAAAATAGCATAGCGGCAGGCATAAATATTGAAGCTATAACCTGAACGGTCAGGTTTAAGAAACCTAACGGAATATTTGGTATTAAAACTATCGTGCCTGCTATTAATACGCTTAATAAACCGGGAAGGTAAAAATACCAGCCCTGCAGCGGAGGAAGATTTATGCTTTTTGGCCAGCCTAATGCTTCTCCTGCCGCCCATGAAGTGCTTGCCGATATTGCTATTGTTGCAATAAGACCGGCTTCTATTAACCCCAGCGCAAATAATTTCATGGGAATAATTCCCATTTTTTCGGAAATTACCTGCATAATTTGATTTATGCTAAAATTAGAACTTCCGCTTATTCCGTGAACTACGGAACCTGTTATGATAACTATAGCAATAGCCACAATTACCATAAAAGTTGAGCCTACAAAAGTATCTATCTGCCCGTCTCTTATATCTTTCACGGTTAAGCCTTTGTCTACGACAGACGACTGCTGAAAAAACAGCATCCATGGCGCTATTGTAGTACCGAGATTTGCAAGAACTACATAAATAAACAATGAATTAATTCCTCCGCTTATATGCCATGTTTTAAAGCTATCTGCAACCACGCCCCAATTAAGATGCGGAACAAAAAATACAAGCGGAACAAAAATTAAATTTAAAGCGGCAATACTAAGACTAATCCATTCCCATGTATAATATCTTAGAAATAATTGTATAGAAAATACGACAATTACTGCAATTATAGAAGATGCTATGGGTGAAACCCCAAAAAACTGCATACCTAAAGTTATACCGATAAATTCGGTGATTAAAGTTAAAATATTTGCAATAACTAAATCTGCCAACGAAAACGCACCCCAAAATTTTCCGTACCTTTTCCATATCATTTCGGCATGTCCTCTATGCGTAACAGCTCCCAGCCTGACGGTCATTTCCTGAACTATATAGGCAACAGGGAGCATTAAAACCATAAAAGGAATAAAAAATCCAAGCCCAAATATAGACCCTGTTTGAGCATACGTAATTACACCGCCGGCATCATTGTCGGCTATCATAACTAAAATACCAGGACCTATCAAAGAAAGGAGGAGGCAAAGTCTTGAAAAATATCCGTATTTTTGCCGCATAATATGAATTTTTAACCTGTCAATCGCCCGCACTTTTATATCAACGGGAAGTTCATCTAATTTATCTTTAAGTTCTTTCATATCTGTCACCTTAACTTATTAATTTTATACATACTTTATCCTGCGTTTGGATAAGCCGCTATATCAGCATTCAAAATAATAAAACCGTCAATTACTTTCTTTAACTATATTTAT
>JAKACI010000106.1 GCA_021821565.1 bacterium
ATTAGCCGCAATTTACACGGCGGAGAAGAAAACTCCATAAAAATTCCGTTTAATATGCATCTTGAAGATGCCGAAAATTTAATTATATTAAAAACTCTTTTAAAAAATTCAAACGATAAAGTAAAAACCTCAAAAGCTTTAAATATAGGGCTTAAAACGTTGTATAGAAAATTAGAAACTATTAAAAATTTAAAACCTTAATTATCTTTTATTGTATTCTTTAATTTTTTTAAATATTTTAATGTCTTATTAGATTTTTTAATTTTTTCAGATAATTTTAAATATTTTTTAGCTTTCACATAATTTTTCAGCATTAAATAATCAATTCCAGTATGTCTTAATACGACGCTTGAATTTTTTAATTGTTTTAATGCGCGTTTAAAATAAAGCAAAGCTTTTTTGTATTCTTTAAGCCTTAAATAAACAAATCCCATACTGTCCATAATATAAGGAGAATCAGGTTTAATAGACAGAGCTTTTTTGATCAATTTTTTAGCTTTAATTATATTTTTCTTATGAGTTGCAAGGTAGTATCCTTTAAAATTTAATGCATTGGCACTTATCGGATTAATTGCCAATATTCTGTTCATTATTTTTATCGATTTTTTGTCATTATGTAAAAAATGATAATCGGAACCTAATTGATAAAGTAATGCAGTATTTTTAGGAAAATACATCAATCCTTTATTTAGAATATTTTTAGCTTTTTTATACTGTTTGATTTCTACTAATGAAATTGCGGAAAAATAATATACTTTTAAATTTTTTTCTAATTTTTTATTGCGTATTAGTTTATCAATGATATAGTTAATTTTTGTATTATATTTATGGTTTTTCGCTTTATTATTAAGAGCCAAATATATTTCAATTTCCTGAAATCTTGAATCTACATAATGCTGACCGTGTTTAACCATTGAAAGATACTTAATGCTTTCGGGATAATTATTTTGAAAATAATAAGAGGCTCCGATGAAGAAATATGTATTATTTCTAAGATTAATTTTTCCGATAGAAATTAAGTGCAGTAATTTAAAAAAATATTTTCTGCTTAATTTATAATTTTTAACGGCATAATTTATAAGACCGGATTGATATAACGCAAAATTGCTATGCGGATTATATTTTAAATATTTTTTAAGAATTTTTAAGGATAGTTTTTCTTCACCTGTTACCGTGTAAATTGCGGCTAATTGAAAGTAGCTTTCTTTAAAATAAGGATTTAATTTAATTACCCCCCTTAAATTTTTTATTGCTTTCGCGGGTTTATTTTCCTCAATATAAATCTTTGATAATTCATAATAAGAGTCTATATCGTCAGGATAATATAATTTAAGCAGATTTAAATAATATAAAGCTGCCGTAAATTTTTTTTGAAATTTATAAATACCTGCAATGAGCAATAATGCATGCCTATTAGACGGGTCTTTTTTTAAAATAAAATTTAAAGTATCTAAAGATTTTTTAATTTTATTTTCGCTTAGATATATTTTAGTTTTTAAAATATAGTAATTGTTCTTATTTTTTTTATGACTGATTTTAATTGTTTTATTAATGTAATATTCCGCTTTTTTAAAATTTTTATTTTTTAAGTATAATTTTGCAAGATAATAATATCCGATAGGGCTGTCAGATTTTTTTAATATATTCTTAGAGGATTCTAAAGATTTATTGTAATTTCCGTAATTTTCATAAATAAAGCCTTTAATTGTTTTTTGGATATCCGATGACCTGTAAGCAAATGAAGATGATGCAGAAGTTAATAAAAAAAACACCGATAATGTGTTAATAAATAATATTAATATAAAAAATGACCGCACAAATTGTGTTATTATTAATCCTGTGTTTATGCCGCAGTCTTTAGAAGCTTTACAAGATGGACAAAAAACTCCGTATTTCCTTTTTTCCCTTTTATGCACGATTTTTTGACTCCCAAACTTATAAGATTTATTGTTTTTGAAAATTTGATTATATCGGATATTATATTTTCATAAATCTTTTCATCTTTAACGATACCTTTTTTGAGGAATTTTTTGCTGCCAGTTTCAAATTGCGGTTTTATTAAGGCAAGTATTAGACCGTCGTCTTTTAAAAATTTTACCGCATACGGAAGTACTTTTTTTAACGGTATAAAAGATGCGTCAATTACGCAAATATCTACTTTTTCTTTTATTTTATCAAATCCGAGATCTTTAATATTAGTTTTTTCATAATTTATTACTTTTTCATTATTTCTTAAATTATAATCTAACTGTCCATAGCCTACATCCACGCAATAGACTAATTCGCATCCTTCTTTTAGCAGACAGTCTGTAAATCCGCCCGTAGAAGCTCCGACATCTAAAGCTTTACAGCCTTTAACGTTTATGTTAAAGTCATTCAATGCATTTTTTAGTTTTATGCCGCCTCTTGATACATATGGATTAGCGGATTTAATAATATTAATGTCACTTTCAACATTTACTAATGTACCGGGTTTAGAACATATTTTTCCGTTTACCGTCACTTTGCATTCAATTATTAAAGACGATGCCTTACTTCGAGTTAATGTCTGCTCCGCTATGATTTTTTCAGACAGCAGAATATCTAATCGTAATTTTTTCACTTTATTTTATCTTCATAAAAATAAAGCAAGTAAATAAAAATTTTAAGAAGTAAATTTACTTATTTTGCTTTAATTTTTTCATATAAACTATCAATGATAAGTAACGCTGGAATCCCGCTTTCCATCGGAATGACTGTATATAGCGGGTGAAACTATAAATCCTCTCTAAGTCATTTCCGCATAGGCAGGAAAGTGAAAGTTCAGAAGATAGTAAAGATATGACATTTCTGTTCAAGATGCTATAAGCCATATAAACACATACCGTTTAAGGCGGAACGGTCATCCGGAAAATAAATCTTTATGGAGGAATTAAAGTTTTGTTTTATTATTTTGTTTTATATTGTATAGTTTTATATATTCCCCTATTTTACAATCAACAATTATGAAATATTATAAATTGGCAGAATATCTGATATCAATGAATTTATTTTCGGAAAAGAAAAATTCATTGATCATTATTTTAAAACCCTGTTCTGAAAATCCAGATAAAGAAAGCATTTCTTTTCTGGAACCATGTTCAATAAAATTATTTCCTAAAGATACTATTTTATATTTAAAATTTAATACATCATTTGATAAATTATCGGATAATAGCGTAATAATTTTTGATCCGAATCCTGAAAATTCAACATTTTCTTCAACAGTCATTATTTTTTTCGCATATTTTATTTTATTTATAAGGTTTTCCGATATAGGCGAAACGAATCTGGCATTAATAAGACCTATGGATTTCATACCGCTGCCGTTCTTATTATCTTTGTTAATTTCGTTTAATATTTTTTCAAACATTGCAGTTTGTATGCCTATACTTACAATAATATATTCAAAATGAGCAATTAAAGTTTCAAATTCGCCCTCTTGAATTATCGCTATACTGTCAGGCTCAGGCATTTCAAAATAGGGTGTTTCGCTTTTAGGGTATCTTATCGCAACGGGTTTATTGTAAGAAATAGAGCTTTTAACCATTCTTATCAGTTCATCCGCGTCTTTAGGGCACATTATAATCAAATTAGGAATATAGCCTAAGAAAGATAAATCGAATATCCCCTGATGAGTGGCGCCGTCTTCTCCAGCAATGCCCGCTCTGTCAATGCAAAAAACCACGGGTAAATTCTGCAGACATACATCGTGAATTATCTGGTCAAGCGACCTTTGAAGAAATGTAGAATAAATAAAGAAAAAAGGTTTGAGTCCGTTTGCAGCGGCTCCTGCGGAAAATGTAACCGCATGTTCTTCCTGTATTCCGACGTCAAAAAATCTGTCAGGTAATAATTTAGCAAAATTAGAAAGACCAGTTCCCTCAGTCATAGCAGCAGTTATTGCGATAATATTTTTATCGTCTTTAGCTAATTTAATAAGAAAATTACTGGCAATTTCTCCCAATGTAATATTACCCGTTTTTTTAAGCATTATACCGGTGTTTTCATCAAAAGCGGAAATACCGTGAAATAATGACGGGTTTTTTTCAGACGGTTTATAGCCCTTGCCTTTTTGAGTAATTATATGAAGTAAAATAGGTTTTTTTATTTTTTTAATGTTCTCGAACGTACTCGTCAGATATTCAATATTATGCCCATCTATAGGTCCTATATAAGTAAAACCGAGTTCTTCAAATATTATGCCGGGACCTATCATATTTTTGAATAGTTCTTCCATTTTAGAAGCTAATTTTGCAAATTGAAGACCTAATAAAGGTATAGATTTTAAAAATTTTTCAGTTTCATTTCTTAATTTTATATAAATATCGCCGGTTAGAATTTTATTTAGATAATTTGAAAAAGCACCTACACTTTTTGATATTGACATTTCATTATCGTTAAGAATTACTATGATATCTTTTTTCATTGCGCCCGCGTGATTGAGACCTTCTAATGCAAGCCCGTTAGAAATAGAAGCATCTCCTATTACGGCAATGATTCTTCCATCGTTGTTGTGGTTTTTCTTTATTATATCGTCTGCAACAGCCATTCCTAAGGCTGCGGATATAGAAGTTCCTGCATGTCCGGTTCCAAAAAAATCATATTTGCTTTCGTTTATAGACGGAAAACCAGATAATCCTCCTAATTTTCTAATTGAATTAAATTTATCGCGTCTTCCTGTAAGAAGCTTGTACGCATAGGATTGATGACCTACATCCCAGATAATTTTGTCGTTTTTTTCAATATCAAACGACTTTAACATCGAAATAGTTAATTCAACGACGCCTAAACTTGAAGCAAGATGCCCCCCGTTTTTTGAGCATACCGAAATAATTTTTTTACGGAGTTCTTTTGCCAATAAATTAAGCTCTTCCGAGTTTATTTTTTTTATATCTTTAACGTCGTTTATATTATCTAGTATCATTATTTTATTTTTATAACCGAAGCAGTGTTATGTGTTTATATCTTTAATCTTACATAGAAACTATCAATGATATTTTAATGATAAGCAATACTAGATTCCTGCTTTCCTTTGGAATGACTGCATATCGCGGGTGAAACTGCAAATCCTCTCTAAGTCATTTCCGCAATGGCGGGAATCCAGAAAATAAATTTCCATGGAAGAATTAAAGTATATATTTGTTATTTATTTTGTTATTTTATTTTATTTTATTTTGTTTATATATGTTATTATTTATATTATATATTCACGAAAATTTTTAATTTACTCTATTTGTCAAATAATATGAAAAATCTTTTAGCATATCAAAATTTATATTTGTTTTATCAAGGTAGGATAGACCGGTTTCGGTATATTCTTTTATTAATTTTTTAGTTTTATCCGTTCCGAGTATTGACGCAATGTTGGATTTTTTATTATTTTCGTCAATACCGGCTGTTTTCCCTGTAATTTGACTGTTTCCGGTGATATCTAATAAATCGTCTAATGCTTGAAAAGCAAGTCCTATATAAGTTCCGTAATTTTTTAAAGAGTTTGCCAGGCTGTCGTCCGCCCCTCCGAGAATTCCGCCCATAACGCAGGCAGCTTTAATCAGAGCAGCTGTTTTTTTATCATGTATTTCCGTCAGTTTTTCATTGCCGATAGACAGTCCCGAATTTATTATATCAAGAAATTGTCCCCCGACTAAGCCCCCCGCACCTGATAAAAAAGATAATTCTTGAATTATCTTTAATATAATATCGCATTTAAAATGTTTTGTATATTCGCTATCGGAAATCATTATAAAAGCTTCTGAAA
>JAKACI010000107.1 GCA_021821565.1 bacterium
CATACCCTGCGTTAATAAATTTTTAAAAGGTTCATTGATATTTAAATATCCTAAATCCCTTAAAACCTTAACAAAGAACCTTGCGTACAAAAGATGCATTACCGCATGTTCAACTCCTCCTATGTACTGATCGACGGGAAGCCAGTAATTTGCAGCTTTTTTATCAAAAGGAGATTGAATTGTATAAGCCGGATCTGCATTATTGATATTATTATTAATTTCATAAGCGCAGCCATTGCTGTATTTGCGGTAAACAACACTGCCGCTATTATTAATATTACTATTATTATCGCTGTTATTGTTAATAAATTTAATATTTTCTTTATCGGCATCTTTATTTTTATTATTGCATTTGCTATTGCCGTTAGAATTATTTGTAAAATCTGATTCGGTAAAAGCATTATCTGATTTTGAAGTATATTTGGCGTAATACCATGAAGATTCGACGAAAGTATCCATAGTGTCGGTTTCTCTTTTGGCTTTGCCTCCGCATACAGGACAGCAAGTATCTATAAACGAGTCCAACCTTGCGAGCGGAGATTCGCCTTCGCCTGTAAATACTACATTTTCAGGCAATTCTAACGGTAAATCTTTTTCATTTAAAGGGACTGCGCCGCATTTTTCGCAATAAACAATCGGTATAGGACATCCCCAGTATCTTTGTCTTGAAATCCCCCAATCTTTTAACCGATAATTTGTAACCCTTTTGCCGAATCCCATTTTTTCGGCTTCTAAAGATATAGCGCTTTTAGCTTCCTTTGATATTAAACCGTTAAATACGGATGAATTAATCAAAATACCTTCCCCGGTAAACGGACTTATTAGCTCTGAATCGTTAGCAAGTTTTACGGAACCTTCGCCGTTTAAACTTTTATTATTATAATTATTATTAATAACATTATGATTATAATCGTTATTGCCGGAAATATTATTAAAGGCATTGGACGATACGGCAGCGTCGTTTTGATTACTGACGACTTCAATTATTTCAATATTATATTTTTTTGCAAATTCAAAATCCCTTTCATCATGGGCGGGGACAGACATTATTGCTCCCGTGCCGTAATCCATTAGAACAAAATTGGCAATATAAATAGGTAATTTCTTCATATTAAACGGATTAATTGCGTAAGAACCTGTAAAAACACCTTCTTTTTCTGTAATTTCTTTTGAAATTAGACTTTTTCTGATTAATTCTTCAGTTTTAATCTTAGCGTTTTCAGTTTTTAATAAATTTTTAGCTAACGTATGCAGAGGCGAAATAGCAAGATATGTTGCGCCAAAAATAGTATCGGGTCGAGTTGTAAAAATTTCTAATTCTAAATCCGTTTTTTCTGAGGCAGTATCTATTTTAAAGAATAAACTTAAACCTTCGCTCTTGCCAATCCAATTTTTTTGCATTATCTTTACTTTGTCAGGCCAGCCGTCTAAATTATCTAATTCGGCAAGGAGTTCTTCAGCGTAATCGGTAATTTTAAGAAACCACTGGTCCATACTTTTTACGGTAATTTCGTTATCGCATCGCCAGCATTTTCCGTTTTCAACCTGTTCGTTAGCAAGCGTAGTATGGCATGATTCGCACCAGTTAACGCGAGAAAGTTTTTTATATGCAAGCCCTTTTTTAAACATTTGAATAAAAAAAAGCTGTTCCCATTTATAATAAGAACTGTCTGATGTAATAATTTTCCTGTCCCAATCGTAAGAAAGCCCGAGTTTTTTAAGCTGAACTTCCATAGTCTCAATATTTTTATATGTCCATTCCTTAGGATTTGTTTTATTTTTTATCGCCGCATTTTCGGCGGGAAGTCCAAAACTGTCAAAACCAATCGGATGTAAAACATAATATCCTTTTAATCCCTTGAATCTTGCTATAGCATCGCCTATGGAATAATTTCTGACATGTCCCATATGAATCCTGCCTGAAGGATAAGGAAACATTTCAAGACAATAAAACTTCTCCTTATTTTTATTGCTATCAATAGGCATATCGTCAACATAATAATCATTTCCGTTAAGCCATTTGTCCTGCCATTTTTTCTCTATCAAAGAAAAATCATAATTTTTTTCTTGTTCCATAAATCGTATCCGTAATTTTTTTGCGTAAGTTTAATTAATTAAAACAAAATAAATATATAAAACTAAAACTAAAAAATAAATATTAATAAAAAAACTCCCTATTATAAAAATAATCTAAAGGGAGTTTTTAAAATTTTATAATTAATAATAATATTATCACAAAAAAAAATATAAATAAATATAGACTTTTGCCCCAAAATTGCCGATAGAAAACTAAATTTCATTTGCTTGAGCGTCCGCTATTCTTAAAAACAAGTATATGTGATAATTAATCGCAATAAATAACTAAATTTCATAACTGCAATGTCCAGTTTTCAATCTCATCCATATCTTTAAGATTTGTTTTGACATATACTTTGTTGTCGCTTATTTTTTCTTCCAATTTAGCTATCAAATCTATATATTTTGACTCAAAAT
This sequence comes from bacterium, assembly GCA_021821565.1. The sequence continues at coordinate 2,494 of JAKACI010000107.1, forward strand.
CCGGAACATTTTTTAATGCGAGGATAGCCAAATCAAATCTGCTCATTTTATTTCTTATCACCATATCGAACGGTGTTGTTGTAGCGCCTTCTTCCATATAGCCTCTTACATGAAAGCGTTCAGGGTGGGGTCTCCCGTGGACAAGGTCGTGAATTATCCTGATATATCCATGAAATGCAAATACAACAGGTGTATTTTCAAGAAAAAGATTGAGAAAAACATCAGGGTCTATCCCGTGAGGATGATATTCAGCCGGACTTAATGTCATTAAATCGACTATATTTATTACCCTTGTTTTAAGTTCAGGTGCATATTTTTTAAGCAAAGATGCTGTTGCAACAGTTTCTAAAGTCGGAACATCGCCGGCGCAGGCAAAAATTATATCGGGATTTTCATCATCATTACTGCCTGCCCAGTCGAATACGGAAATTCCTTTCTGGCAGTGTTTTTTTGCCGATTCCATATCAAGCCACTGAAGCTCAGGCTGTTTGCCTGCAATAATAACATTTACGTAGTTTTTAGAACGCAGACAATGATCCATAACTGCTAACAGTGTATTTGCGTCAGGCGGAAAATAAATTCTTGCGACCGATGACCTTTTGTTTATTATATTATCTATAAACCCTGGTCCTTGATGTGAGAATCCGTTATGGTCCTGTCTCCATACATGGGAAGAAAGAATAATGTTGAGAGAAGCTATGGGTTTTCTCCATGGAAATTCCTGAGCTATTTCAACCCATTTTGCAAACTGAGTAACCATAGAATCAACAACGGTTGCAAAGGCTTCATAAGTGATAAAAATGCCGTGCCTGCCGGTTAACAGATATCCTTCAAGCCATCCTTCACATAAATGTTCCGACAGAACTTCCATCAGTCTTCCACTTGCGGATACATGGTCGTCAATTTTTATGACAGGATTGACCGAGCATCTGTCTGTAACCTCAAAAACTCCGTAAAGTCGATTGGATGCGGTTTCATCAGGGCTGGTTAAACGGAAATTTTTAGGATTTTTCTTATAAATATCCCTGACATATTCTCCGAGTCTTCTTGTAGATTCTAAAGTTATTGTTCCCGGTGTTTTAACTTCTACGGCATATTGCGTAAAATCAGGCAGGTTTAAATCCTCCAAAAGAAATCCGCCGTTAGCATGTATGTTTGCTCCTATTCTTTTAGTTTTTTGCGGAACAAAATCGGCTAATTCTTTTATTAGCACTCCGTGTTCGTCAAAAAGTTCATTATGTTTATAACTCCTCATCCATTTTTCAAGCAATTTAAGGTGAGAAGGATTTTGTACGGCATCCGTTATGGGCACCTGATGAGCTCTAAACGTGCCTTCTAAAGGTAAACCGTCAAGTTCTTTCGGGCATGTCCAGCCTTTTAAAGTTCTCAATATTATCATAGGCCACGCAGGTTTTGTTTTAAACCCGTTTTCTCTGACGTCTTTTTGTATTGCAATTATATTTTTATAGCAGGTATCAAGGGTTCCAGACATTTTTTTATGCATTTCAAACGGGTCATCGCCTTCTACAAAAAACACGTTGTAGCCATAACCAGAAAACAAATTTTTTAAATGTTCGTCATCCGTTCTACCTAACACGGTAGGACCGGCTATTTTATATCCGTTTAAATGCAAAATAGGAAGAACGGCGCCGTCTCTAACCGGATTTAAAAAATCAACGGATTTCCAGCTTCCTTCCAATGGTCCCGTTTCGGCTTCGCCGTCTCCTACCACACATACCGTGATAAGCTGCGGATTATCGAATGCTGCTCCGAAAGCATGAACTAATGAATACCCTAACTCTCCGCCTTCGTGCATTGAACCGGGAATATGGGGACCGACATGGCTCGGAAAACCGTACGGTGTTGAAAATTTTCTGAATAGTTGATTCATACCGTAAGCATTTTGTGCGATTTCAGTATGATGTTCCGATAAAGTTCCTTCTAAATAAGTATTTGCAAGTATTGCAGGAGCTCCATGCCCAGGACCTACTATCAAAAGGATATCTGCATCGGTATGGTTTATCAGATTATTTAAATGAGTATAAATAAAATTTAAACCGGGCGTTGTTCCCCAGTGTCCGAGCAGCCGCGGTTTTATATGTTCAGGTTTCAGCGGTTCTTTAAGCATAGGATTGTCTTTAAGATAAATAGCACAGCAAGCTAAATAATTTGAAGCCCTCCAATACGAATTTACGGTTTCTAACCCTTTTTCAGTCATGGTAGTAAACCCCCTTAATTTAATTTAGATAATTAAATAATTTAATAGTTAATTTTATTTATTATGATGTCCATTAACTAAAACCGTATTGTGCTAATTCTTCTTTCGTGTTTTTATAACAGGTATGTTGAAAAGCGTTTATTCCAAGATTAGCAGCCATCTCAACATTAAAATACCTGTCGTCGATAAAAATACATTCTTCAGGTTTTGCAAAAGATAAATTTAAAGCAAGTTTATATATATTTTCATCAGGTTTTCTTAAATGAACAAAACATGATGTGATAAAAAAATCAAATAATTTATCTAATGCAAAAGTTTTAACGCGGTAAATGGAAAGTTCAAGTCCTTCGTTGTTTAATGAAACAAGTCTAAATTTGTGTTTGGTTTTTAAAGAATGAAATAATTGAATCATTTCTGGAACGGCATGCGATTGACTAAAAATAAAATTCTTAAAATCAGTTCTGGAAAAATGACGTTCACTGTAGAATATTGTTTTATCAAGATAATAGTCTAACGAAATTTCCCCTTCTTCGTAAAGCGCAAATAAATAATTGTGTCTCTCCGCAAAATCGTCATAATCTAAATTAAACTTTTCGGAAGCTAATTTTCTTGAGTAGGCATCCCAGCCGTTAGTAAGCAAAACACTGCCAATGTCTAAAAAAATTGTTTTTATTTCCATTGTTTTATAATTTCTTTTATTTTAATTCTTTCATAGAAAATTATTTTCCGGATGAGCCGTCTAAATGCCGACGGCTTTAAAGCGTACCCGCGTACGCGGGAATGACTTATAGAGGATTTAGTTTCATCCGTTAATGCAGTCATTCCGAAGGAAAGCAGGCAGTGTTTTATAGCCGTAGGCATTTAGACGGCTCATCCGGTATTGTTTATTATTGAAATATCATTGATAGTTTCTATGGAATAATTAAAGTTTTATTATGTTTTTGCTATTTTGGAACTTTTTGATACAATAATAATAATTTAATTAATTAAACATTAACTGATTAAATAAATATAACAATATAAAATAAATAA
>JAKACI010000108.1 GCA_021821565.1 bacterium
TCTCTAAACTGATCCAACTTTGAAACTGTTTTCATTTCTTTAAAACCTCCGTTTAAAATTTTAGATACCGTTTTTGAATGTAAGTTAAGCCTTTTTGCTATTGCGCTTAACGAAAGGCCTATGTCAAAATAAGCCTTAATTTGATAATACTCGTCTTTCGTTACCATTAGATACCCTCCGTAAATTAGATTTTTGAGTATCTATTCTACATTATGGAATCTTAAACGGATATTCTAAAATCGTAAAACCTTAAAAAAATAACATAGAATATCTATTTTAGCATAAAGTAACGACCTGACTTTTTCGTCGGTGAAAATAGGAATTTTAATTCGGTGTTTTTGGTATTATACATTCGGTGACGATAGTATATTCCGCTGTAAAAATAAAAAAACCTACGAAACGGGTGTAGTGCCTCGTAAAAAAGTTAAACCATTATTATATGCGGGTTGTAGAGGCTAAAGGGATGAAGTCGGGAAAATAAGGTTAATGCCTTATTGCCAGATAATCAAGCCTGTCTGAGCCTGATTCTGTCCGATATTTTTAGATAAAAATACTTTGCGGATTATTTGTTTTAATTAATAAAATCTACATATATTATGGCATTTATTGAGAAATTCTTACATAAATATGGCGGCATTATTTTATAAATAAATAATAAATAAACTAATTTAAAGAATTTTATATAATAAACGGAAAGTCTGAATAAAAAGTCTGAATAATTGGAAAGTTTTTGTAAATTTATCACAAATTTATTATAATAAACTCTTATAAATAGCGCACATATCTTCATCTTTAAATTTTTTGTATCCAAAAATATATGAATTATCTATAGTACATGTTAACGGGCAAAATGTTTTAAATTCTTCGGATAATTTAACCGCAAACCCTAAATCTTTTTGCATGTGTTTGTAAGGAAAATTTGGTTCGTAATTGTTATTTATAATATTTTTTCCTTTTAATTGAAACATAGGGTTTGCAAAAGCTCCGGAGTTTACAATATTATATATGATATTTTTATCTAGTCCTATTTTATCTGCTAAAGCGAACCCTTCCGCTAAAGCGCCCATGGTGATTCCCATAATCTGGTTATTTATAATTTTTAAATATGATGCCTTGGGAGCATCTCCTAAGTATTCTATTTTTTTCCCTATCATATTAAAATATTTACCAGACATATCAAATGCTTCTTTATCGCCTGCAGCCAAAATTATGAGTGAAGCTTCTTTTGCCGGAATTTTACTGCCAATAACAGGAGCTTCTAAAAATAAAGAAGATTTAGATTTAACTCTTTCGTAAAGTTTGCAAGAACAATCTGGTTCTATAGTGCTCATATTTATCACTATCTTTTTTTCATGCAAACCGTTTAGTAAACCGCTATTACCTTCTGTTATGCTTGAAACCGCTTTTGAATCTGAAAGCATTAAGATTATAATATCGGATTTTTCGGCTATTTCTTTTGGCGAGTTCAAAAATAAAGCTCCTTTTTCTATATGCTCTTTTGCTTTTTCTTTTGTTCTGTTGTAAACATTAAGTTCAACCTCGTTTTTTAATAAATTCAAAGCCATAAAGCTTCCCATTATTCCTAATCCTATAAAGCCTATCTTCATAATATGCCCCCTTTATCGTTAATTTATAATTAATTAATAGTCAATATTTTTTATTGTTTAATGTAATTTTAGCTTTAAATTTTAGATAGTAATTCTATCTGTTCTTCATCGTCAATTTTGCTTCCCCTTGCGGTATTAATAAATTAAACACACCTTAGATTTGAGTCCAGTTTTTGTAAAGTAGCATAACAAATTGCTTTTTACAGCGGCCAAGAGCTTTTTAAAATCAATGTATATAATTCAGTCAATATATTTAAATACTACATATATTATACAAGACATTTTATAAAAGTTATTAACAAACATAAAAATTTGCTTGACATAACTTTTATAAGTTATATAATTAGCATACTAACCGTTTAGTATATAATTTTATTTATAAATTATAAGATTTACTTATTTATTTATTATAAGTTATTTATTATAAGTTATTTATTATAAGTTATTTATTATAAGCTTATAATAAAATTGTTTTTATAGTCAATAGATTTATTAAGTTAATTGATTTATTAATTTATACCTTAAGTCACCGTTAGAAGCTATTAAAATTGTTTCAACATGTAATAAATACAGGATTACCGCTTACGCGAGAATGACACCCGTCGGGTGAAAAGTTAAATCCCCACATTGTCATTCCTGCGAAAGCAGGTATCCAGAAAAGAAATTTCTAACGGTGATTTAAGGTTATTAAGGTTATATTATATTGCAGCGTCAATTTAATTTTCAAACTTAAATAGGAGACAATCTATTATGGAACTATTTGAAGCCTTGCTTACACGTGCATCTAAAAGAGATTTTGAAGACAAGCCCGTGCCGAAAGAAACGATAGATAAAATTTTATCTGCTTCTTTAAGGGCGCCTTCCTGGGCAAATTCCCAGCCGTGGGAAATAGCCGTTTCTACAGGTAAAACAAGCGAATTTATCAAGAAAAGGGTCAATAAGCTCGCATCGGAGGATAATCCCGGAAATCCTGATTTTCCGTTTCCTATATCTTGGCCTGAAAAGCAAAACGCTAATATGTTTGAAGCGGGAAAATTATTATACGAATCCTTAGATGTTTCAAGGGACGATGCCGCAAAGAGAAAAGAAATAGCTTTATATAATTATAATTTTTTTGGTTCTCAAACGGCAATATTTATATATATGGATGAAAAATTGGGGCTCTGGTCTGCTCTCGACTCGGGGATGCTCATTCAAAATATTCTCTTAGGCGCGCATGCCGCGGGTCTTGGCGCCTGTCCGCAGGCTTATTTAGTTGTATATCCCGATGTGTTAAGAGAAATATTCAATCTGCCTGAAAGCAAAAAATTTCTTCTGGGCATTTCTATAGGATATTATAAAAAGGATAGCGCCGCCAATAATATGCAGACAGCCAGAGTTGAATTAAAAGATGCGGTGAAATATTATGATTAAAAATGATTAAATAATCGAATATTATAATTTAATATTATGATTGATGAATTTTTTTTAAAATTAAAGTATTTTAATTAAAGAGGTACGTACTATGGATCACGAACGTAAAGTAGATATTACGGACTTATGTTCTAGCTGCTGTCTTTCGATGGTAAAGGTATCCAAAGAGCTTAAAGATATGCAAAGCGGGGATGTTTTGTTAGTTTTTTCGGATGAAATTTCTAATTTAGATAAAGTTTCTATGAAATATAATGTTTCTGCTTTTTGCAGGCAGTCAGGAGATGAACTTATTAGTTGGGAAACATCAGGAGAAGAAGACACGCTTGCATTTTATATTAAAAAAAGATAATTTATTAGAAAAATGAAGAATAGAGAAATTAAAAGAAAAGAAATTATAGATGTAATCTTTGAGCTTATGCTGTCTAAAGGCTATGAAGGCACGTCTGTTCAGGATATTACCGATAAAATAAATGCCACTAAAGGCTTATTTTATCACTATTTTGACTCTAAAAAAGATGCCGCCGCCGCAGTTATAGAAGAAGCGATAAAACCCGCCTATAATGAATTCTGGAGTCATACATGGAATGAGCTGTACGGCGGCGGAGAGAATCCCTTAGAAAATATCATCGCCGTCGTTGATAAACTTTATGAAAAAAAAGCGGGGGATTTTTCAGAGACAGGCTGCCCTCTCGGAAACCTGATTCTTGAATTATCCACAAAAGACTTATATCTTTCCCGGCTGACCGATGAAGTTATTCTTTTATGGCATGTACACATTGAAAAGACATTGCTCAAAGCGAAGGAAAAAAGAATTATCGCAGAGGATGCCGATGTAATTAACATCAGTAATTTTATAATAGCGGGAGTTGAAGGATGCGTTATGCTTTCTAAATCAAAACATAACAAAGAAGTGTTAAAAGGGTGTTTTGATATCTTAAAAAACTATATCAGGTCTTTGCAATTACAATAAACATAATAAATCAGTCAGCGAATATTATACAGGGAGATAGTTATGGATAAGGTACTTGTTACAGGCGGGAACGGACATCTCGGTTATAATCTTATAAAGCTTTTAGTTGACAGGGGTTATAAAGTAAGGACATCCGTAAGGGACAAAACAGATTTTAAGAAAGTAGGGCATTTGCAGAGCCTTAACGTTGAAATAGTTGAGATGGATCTTATGAAGCCTGAAACAATGTATCCTGCAGTGAAAGGGGTTGACGGGGTTTTTCATGTTGCAAGCCCTTTTAAGATAATTTCAAAAAAACCAGAAGAAGAAGTAATAGACCCTATCGTAAACGGATATTTGAATATCTTGAAGGCATCAAAGGACGAAGGAGTCAAGAAGTTTATTTTAACTTCAAGCGTTGTTGCAATCGGCACAATATGTTCCGGTGAAAACCCGCTAACGGAAGAGACATGGAATAAAAAACCGGTTAATCCGTATAGCAAGGCTAAAACGCAGGCAGAAAAAATAGCGTGGGATTTTTCCAATACAAATAGTCTGAATATGATTGCAATATTGCCTGCTACAATAATCGGACCATATTTCCACAGACATACGCCTTCTACTATTTTATTTGAACGGCTGCTTAAAGGGGAACTGCCGTTCATTTTGCCGTTTACATTTAATTTTGTTGACGTAAGGGATGTCGCAAAAATACATCTATCAGCTTATGAGGATAAAAATGCAAAGGGAAGATATATAGTGTCTAATAAAACTTTATCTTTATCCGAACTGTTCCAAATTGTGCATTCAATATATCCTGACATTAAAATACCCGGGCGTAAATTGTCAAATAACCTGCTCTATGTAGCTCCGCTGTTTGATTATATATATTCGGCATTTACAGGCAAGGAACGCCTGTTGAGTTTAGATTTAATTAAAGAATATGCCAATAAAATTCAATCGTATTCAAATGAAAAAATTGTCAAAGAGTTTAGTTTTAGCCCTATACCGATAGAAGAAACAATTAAAGATACAATTGAATGGATGGTAAATGCTAATAAATAAAGATAAATGAAATCAGAGGAAAATCACTTGGATAATCTAACATTGGATTGCGCGGATACAAGAAAATATCTCCAATCAAGCACGTATATTGATTTCAATCACCCTGTTGTTGCAAATAAAGCGGCGGATTTGGCTAATGGATCTAAAAACGAAGAGGAAATTGCCGAAGCCTGTTTCAAGTTTGTAAGGGATTCTATCAAACACAGCTGGGATTACAGGTTGAATCCCGTAACCTGTAAAGCCTCGGATGTTTTATTATACGGCACGGGTTATTGTTATTCCAAAAGTCATCTTTTGGCTGCTCTTTTAAGGGCTAACGGTATTCCGTCCGGCTTATGCTATCAAAGACTTGCTTTAGATATAGATGTTTCAAGTTCGTGTTTTAGCCTGCACGGTTTCAATGCGGTTTATTTAAAAAAATACGGATGGTACCGTATTGACGCCAGAGGCAATAAGCCTGGGGTGGATGCACATTTTTGTCCTCCGACAGAAAAATTGGCGTTCGATATTATTTACGCCGGCGAAAGGGATTTAGACGGAATATTTTCCGAACCTTTGCCTTCCGTTATAAATGTCTTAACCCAAAATAAAACAATCGAACAGGTTTATGAAAACCTTCCGGACGCGGAAGAGGGCTAAATTAATTTATATTTCTATTTGGGACGCATAAAATCAT
>JAKACI010000109.1 GCA_021821565.1 bacterium
CATCTAGAAAAATTAGAAAAATAATTTTCTATCGGCAATTTTTGGAATTCTCTTTAATTCTTCCATAGGAATTTATTTTCTATCGGCAATTTTGAGAAATTTAAAATACGTTAAATTGTTCCAGTAACCAATTGAATGTAATATTTGTCTAAATTAAGTTTATATAAACTGTCAATATAATTTAATTTTGCCTGCTTATAATCATCAAGCGTTCTATCTAGATTAATTAATGTCGTAATCCCTGCTTTGTATCTGTTCCTTGTAATTTTTAAAGTTTTCTTTGCGTTTAATTCTGCTAATTTAGCGACTTTAGTATTTATTAGATCGGTTTTATATTTTAAATAAGCATTCCGTACCTGCATTTCAATTTTGTTTTTAAATAAATTTTTGTATTCGGTAACGGTATTTAAGGCTGTTCTGGATTTCTCTAAATTGTTGTAATCATACAATCCCGAAAATATATTAAAATGAAGCATAATCATAAAACTATAGTTGAAAGAATCTCCAGGGTGAAAGGTCGGGGCATTGCTGTAATAATTATAGGCAGCGGATATTTTAGGCAAAAATTTTCCTTCCGCTTCAGTAACTCCCAAAGCCATATTTTGTTTATTTAAAGCCATAGCTTTATAATCAGGACGGTATTTTAGAGCTTTATTTTGCAAACCCTTAATTGAAATTGAGTTAGTTAAAGGTTTAAATTTAAAATCGGAAGTTAAATTAAATTTGGTATCTATCGGAACTCCCATTGTAATATTTAAATAATAAAGAGCGATCTTGTAGTTTTTTTTAGCAGTTGCAAATTTTTCTTTCATGGAAGCAAGAGCAACTTCTGCCCTTAGAACATCGGAAGAAACAACCTGCCCTTCTTTATAAAGATTAACGGTTAAATTTTTATATACCAGCATAGTTTTAACCATACTCCTCATAAGATTTACATATCTTAATGCTAAATCTACGGAATAATAAGCCTTTGCAACATTATATAATACTTTTTGCCGAGATTCCGTAAGATTTTTCCTTAATGCGTTTTTATGCAGAGCCGCCCTTTTGTATTCAAGATAAATTTTTCCGCCCATAAATATTGGTTCTTCAATTTGAAAATTAGATTCATAATTTTGAATCATTCCGGGGCTGTTCAAGAAAGAAGGGCTAAAATAATACTGAGCGTTTTGATTTGTGAGAACTCTCTGATTTAAAATATTCCCAAAAGCATATAAAGGATTGTTTGTATTCATGTAAATTTCATTAAAATTAATCTTTGGCAAAAATCCGCTAAAAGCCTCGTTCTCGTCATACTTAGAGTCTTGAAGTTTATATTCTGCAATTTTAATAAGTTTATTGTATTTTAATGCATAATAAAAAGCTTGTCTTATTGAAAGCGAATTTTTTGAAGGAAAATTAAAAAGTGAAGCAGTTTTTAATTTTGTAATAGTAATTGACTCGGAATTGTTTATAAAATTAAACAATAATATTGAAAATGTGCTTAATATTATTATTAAAAATAATAGTAAATTATTTTTAACGCCTAATACTTTTTTGATATTTTTTTTGTTCATTTTTATAATTTATTCAAACAGTCTTGATTTATCAAACTAATGTTTATATTATATTATATGTTTAATATACCATATAAATTATTAAATGATGAATTATAAGATTTTATAGATAAGTTTATATAAATTAATATATATCAATAATAAGATATATGCAAGCAAATTCTTTAATCCATAGAAACTATTAGTGCTATTTCAATGTAAGTAATACTGAATATTAAAGTTTATAATTTTTAAATTAAATTAAAGCAAGCTCATAAGTTAAGTAATAGAGTTGATGTTGTCGCAAAATAGACAATCATGAACGGGAATATTAACGTGAGCATACTAAGCAATATAATTCTATAGATATATTAATTGCAGAATTTTCAATTATTTTTTTGTCTTATATTCTTTTAAAACATTAAATATTTTTTCAATAATATCATCATTTAGCTTATAACACATCATAACCCCGTCCCTTTTTGCACTAACTATACCTTTGTTCTTTAAAGCGACAAGATGTTGTGAAACGGTGGCTTGAGGTAAGCCAAGGCTTCCCCATATATTTTTAACGCATGATTGATTAGTAATTAAAACTTCAATGATTTTTAATCTAATAGGATGACCTAACGTTTTTAAAAGTTCAGCCTCTTCCTCAAAAGTTCTTGCCGATTCCATTTTATTTATATTACATAAAAAATTCAATTTGAAATTTAAATTAATTGCATTATTTTAAATATTTTAACAAATAATAATAAAATAATAAATACTTGAATAATTATAAATTATTATTCAAAAATAAAATTTAGTCAATATTATATAGTATAAATAGTTTATTATTTATTTATATATATATAATTATATTTTAATATACTTATATTGTCAATAAATATTTGAATTATTCTAAAATAAAGCAAAAACTCAAAATTGCCGATAGAGATTATTAAAAGTGCTTTAATGTTTTAAAAAGACTGAATTCCTGCCTGCGCAGGAATGACACCCGACGGGTGAAACGATAAATATTCGCAAAGTCATTCCCGCGTAAGCGGGTACGCTTTAAAGCCGTCGGCATTTAGACGGCTCATCTAGAAAAATTAGAAAAATAATTTTCTATCGGCAATTTTGGGAAAAAGAATTGTTTATAAATACATAATTATGAAGTATAAAGCTTATTTTAACGGCTGTCTGGCTTGCATGGTCCCAAAAAAAAATAAAAAATAAAATCGACGTATAAATATTTAAAATATTTATATAAAGTTAATAATCGCATAAAACTAACAATTAATAAAAATCACGTATTTATCAAAAATATATCTATAATAAATATTGCTATCACTATAAATTAAATAAATATATAATTTTATTTATAATTCAATATACTAATAAATAATTAATAAAAATATTTTAAATATTTATACGTCGACTACAAAATATTAAATTGTACTAATAATATTAATAATATTAAAAAGCTAGCGTAATATCAGAGGTTGAAGCATCTTCCATGTACATAGCGGCTCCGCCGTATTCTATACCGTCAATTAAGTCTTCTTTTTTATATCCAAAAAGATCAACCGTCATTTGACATGCTATAAATTTAACCCCTGTTTCCTGACATAAACTGATTAATTCAGGAATGGTGGCGACCCCGTGTTTTTTAATCATTGACTTCATCATGGAGGTAGCCATATTAGTCATGCCCGGAATTGCTCCTATAATATTAGGAACAGGCATCGGCATTGCAGGATTGCCTAATGGGGCAACTTTTAAAGAAGTTCCTGCATCTTTTCTTAAGATGCTTAATCCATAGAAGGTAAAAAATATAGTTGTCGGAATATCAAGCGTTGCAGCAGTAGAAGCAAGAATAAGAGGCGGATAAGCCATATCTAAAGTCCCGTGAATCGCAATAATTGACATTTTTTTTTGTTCAGGCATTTTTTTCTCCTTACATTTTTTATTAGATTTAAATTTAGCTTACATTAAAAATTGAAAATTTCTAAACAAAGAAAAAAAATATAAAAATCCGCTATACACAAAATTGACGATAGAAAATAAATTCCTATGGAAGAATTAAAGAGAATTCCAAAAATTGCCGATAGAAAATTATTTTTCTAATTTTTCTAGATGAGCCGTCTAAGTGCCGACGGCTTTAAAGCGTACCTGCTTACTTACGCAAGAATTTAATGTTCTATATAACTTTAAAGCTATTTTAACAATCTCTATCATCGGCAATTTTGGGGAATTACAGACATTGAAAAATCATTATAAATATTGTATACTATATATAATGATATAACCTGATAATATATTAATTAAATAAAAATTTTTTATATATGGAGGTTTTTAAATACGATGCCAATTCATGAATACGAATGTAAGAAATGTGGTAAAACTTTTGAGGTATATCAGAGGATGACCGAAACAAGCAAGGATGTTAAATGTCCTACTTGCGGAGCGGAGGATCCCCAAAGGAAAATTAGCGCATTTAGCAGTTACGGAACAAGCAGCTCAAGCGATTATTCAGGAACAGGCGGAGGTTCTTGTTCTTCAGGCGGACATAGAAGCGGGTTTGGCTGAACATAATTTAAAGGCAGGATGCCTTTAAATAAATTTGAATTACAATAAATCTTATACTTATAACCCAAATACTTATAACCCAAAATTGCCGATAGGAAAATTATTTTCTATCGGCAATTTTGGGAATAATCATTATTTGAAGATTTTTTTTATTTTTTTAATTTAGCTATTTTTAAAAATTTAAAAATAATTTAAACTGTTAAATAATAATGAATAACATAATAATCTAAAATTTATAAGATTATTTTAAAATCTTATAATCTCTTAGCTAACTTTTTAATAAAGCTACTTTTAAATCTTTGATTTTAAGGATTCTACTTTTTGCTTTAGTCTTCCAAGTCCAGATTTTCTATAATCTATCGCCATGTTCGCATATACCCGGTTTGAATCCTCTTTAAGAGTTTCTATACCAACCCTTACAATATTAAGAAGATCATCTATGTTTTCGCTTTCTATCATGGTAGCCATCGGAGTTACCACGTATTCAAGACCGGACGCATCTATTACCTTAGAAACCTTAGAAACATACCTGCTCAAAGATTCTCCTTTATCCACAGGAAATATGCTGACTGACAATATATAGCTCATATTATTTATTATATCAAATCCTTGACTTTAATTCAATGAAAAATTTAACAACCAATAAAAAATTACAGACCTATTTTTAATTATTTTAGAATGAAATGCACAATTATTTCCCATTATTTGAAAATTAAGTTATTCATCCGGCTTTGTTTTCCACCTGTTATGAATCCAAAACCATTGTTCAGGATATTCTTTAATTATATTTTCAATTGTTATATGAAAAATATTTAAAATATTTATAACGTCTTCTTTTCTATTGCCTGTATAATTTATTTCTAAAGGCTCTCCAATTATTAATTTATGCCGAGAAAAATTACTTTGTCTAACAATAAAAGCAGGGAGCACTTTAGCTTTAGTTTTAGCGGCAATATTGGCAATACCCGGCATAGTGCATGCAGGATTTTCAAAAAAATCTACAAAAACACCTATTCTTTTAGATGCATTTTCATCGGGAAGAAATCCTATAATTTCCTTTTTATTTATAGCAGTCAATATTTCTTTAACAGCATTTTCCCTATTATAAATTACTTTATTGCCTGAAACAGTCCTTAGCTTATATAATATTTGCTCTATATATTCATTATCTAAAGGTCTTGCAAGAACATTGCCCTCGTATCCTTTAAGGCTGAACGTTTTTGCCAGCAGTTCCCAGTTTCCAAAATGCGCCGTTAAAAGTAGAATTGGTTCTTTGCCGTATATATCTTTTACATTGCTAAAATCAGTTTTAACAAATTCATCTATATTTTCTTTATTATACTTATTAAGTCTAAAAATCTCAATAAAGACCATTCCAAGATTTTTATAAAAATTTACCGCAATTTTATTTAATTCTTCATCACTCTTATCATTCTTAAAAGCAATTTTTAAATTTTTAAAAACGCTTTTTGCATGTTTTTTATCTAATTTATAAAAAGCAATACCGAGAAATCGGCCTAAAGCTAATGAGCAATTTAAAGGCAAAGCGTTAATTAAAAT
>JAKACI010000110.1 GCA_021821565.1 bacterium
ATATGGCTTAAAATTCCGTATTCTATAAAAGTTATCTTTGACGGAGAACCGAATAAATGGGTATCGGGCAAAGATTTTCTAAATTTTTATTATATATATAATGTTTATTTAAACAGTTGATATACGCTTTGGCGCTGGCAACGACAATATCGGTATGAGCACTCCTTCCTGTAAAATTAATACCGTTATCTTCAATTGTAACGCTAACATCACCTTGCGCTTGCGTAGTTCCTCTGATTGACTTTACTTCATAACCGACAACGGTGCAGCTTGCACCCGTTATTTTTCTTATTGAATTATAAACAGCGTCCACAGGACCATTTCCTCCTTCTAAACTTGTTTTTAATTCGCCGTCTATCATAATTTTTACCATGGCAAGAGGGGTAACCGTGTCTCCGCAGACAACATTAACATATTTTAGTTCATACTTTTCAAAATGTTTTGAATTTTTAGCTACTAATGAATCTATATCTTCATCATATATATCTTTTTTTTTGTCGGCCAAAGATTTAAATTTTGCAAATGCGTTATCTATTTCTTCTTCCGTCAATAAATATCCTAATGAAACAAGTCTTTCTTTAAACGCATGCCTGCCTGAATGTTTTCCGAGAACTAACTCATTGGATTGTCTGCCGACTAATTCAGGAGTCATTATCTCATATGTGGTTTTTTCTTTTAAAACACCGTCTTGATGAATGCCTGCTTCATGGGCAAATGCATTTTTTCCGACAATAGCTTTGTTAGGCTGAACTGAAATTCCGGTTATATAGGTAAGCAATTGAGATGTCCTGTATAATTCGGTTGTTTTAATATTGGTTTCCATATCATAAATATCTTTTCTGATATTTAAAGCCATAACAATTTCTTCTAATGCGGCGTTTCCTGCTCTTTCTCCAATACCGTTTATTGTGCATTCAATCTGATTGGCTCCGGCAAGAATAGCAGCTAAAGAATTGGCTGTTCCAAGTCCGAGATCGTTATGGCAATGCACGCTTAAAATAACATTTTCTATTCCTTTTACCTTAGCTTTTATATCTTTTATAAAATTATAAAATTCAAAAGGCGTTGCATACCCGACGGTATCAGGGATATTTAACCTTGTAGCTCCTGCTTTTATAACTTCTTCAAATACTAACTGTAAAAAATCTATATCCGTTCTAGAAGCATCTTCGGCTGAGAATTCAACCTCTTCAATAAACGATTTAGCATACTTTACCATTTTAGCGGCTTTTTCAATCAATTCCTCACGCGTCATTTTTAATTTGTATTTTAAATGCACGTCCGACGTGGCAATAAATGTATGTATAACCGGTTTTTTTGCAAATTTAACCGCCGAGTATGCCCTATATATATCTTTTTCGTTGGCTCTTGCAAGTCCGGCTATCTCTATATTTTTTATTTCCTGCGCAATCGTTTTTACCGCCTCAAAATCCCCATCGGATGCTATCGGAAAACCTGCTTCGATTGTGTCAACTCCAAGTCTTGCCAGCTGGCGGGCAAGATTAAGTTTTTCTTCTATATTCATGCTTGCGCCAGGCGATTGTTCTCCGTCCCTGAGCGTTGTATCAAATATTCTTATTATTTTTTTATCTTTATTATTAAAATTATTAAAATTCATAATATTAAAACCCTCTATGTAAACATTTTTAATAATTACTGCACCGCTTAATTATTTCAGTTTTATTTTATTCCGATTAATATTTTATTGTTAAACTCAGGCTTATAATTATTAATTTATTTGGAATAAGTTTAAAATAATTTTTTTAAAGCTGCGCTTTAATTTATTTTATATAAAGCTTTATTATAAAAATATAATTCGGTAAATTATATATAATTATATATAAAATAAGTATTCAATCACTCAATTATGTTCGGGAGTGAAGTTACTTTTTAATATTTTTGATTTTTATCTTATCATTATTAAGGTAAAAATACAATAGCGGGGAAATAAAACAATAAACAATAAAAATTAAAAAAAACGTTAAAACAGGCTTAATTATTATTATAATAATAATTAATGAAGCTAATGCAAGAATTTCGAAAGGTTTTTTCTTAAAAATACTTAAATCTTTCATTGCATAATAGCTTATATTGCTTATCATTAAAAGTCCAAGCAGCGGCATAGCAATCATCATTACGATATGATAATTTATTGCTAATTTAAAATTTTTCATAGCAAAAATAGTAAAAACTGCCATGCCTGCCGCTGCAGGAGAAGGCAGTCCCGTAAATTTTTTGTTTTCTACCGAATTTACCTGAACATTGAATCTGGCAAGCCTCAAAGCGACGCCGATAAAATACACAAATATAAGCGCCCAGCCTATTTTTCCAAAATTTTTTAATTGCCAAACATATATTAATATTGAGGGTGCAGCGCCGAATGCTATTAAATCCGATAACGAATCATATTCTATTCCAAATTTAGAACTTGTATTTGTAATCCTTGCAACTTTTCCGTCTAAACCGTCTAAAAAAATTGAAACTGCTATAAGCCATCCTGCAATATAAAATTTACCGTTAATAGAATTTATTATTGAATAAAATCCTGAAAATAGGGACAGGCTTGTAATAAGATTCGGGAAAAAATAT
Source organism: bacterium (assembly GCA_021821565.1). Next base: position 2,590 of record JAKACI010000110.1, read on the forward strand.
ATACCCTTATTCATACTGCGCGCAAAAAATTCGTCGGCTGTCTTTGTCAGCTGATTCTTATAAGGTTTAAGGCGGCTATTGTATTTTTGCTTATTTTTCAAATGATTTTGCCTATTATAGTTTTACCGGCATATACTTTATCATTTACTTTTACATAAGTAGTAAAATCTAAAGGCAAATACAAATCCATTCTTGAACCATACTTAATAAGTCCAAATCTATTGCCTGCAATAACTTTTTCGCCTTTATTAATTTTGCAGATTATTCTTCTTGCAACAAACCCCGCTATTTGTACAAACGCTATATTTTTTTTATTTAAATCATCTGCATCAATACAGTCTGTTTCTAAAATTACCGCATTATATTCATTCTCTAATGAAGCTTTATTTAAATTGGCGGAAAAAAATTTTCCATTATTGTATTTTATTTCTAATACTTTACCTGAAATAGGAATTCTGTTTACATGAACATTAAACAATGACATAAAAATACTTATCTTTAAAACATCTTGATTTAAATATCTATCATCGTAAACCCTTCCTATATAAATAATTTTGCCGTCGGCAGGCGAAATTATTTCATTTTTAGCTGCCGATGCTTTTCTTTCAGGGTCCCTAAAAAAATAAATGCTAAAGAGAAACAAAATAAAAAATATTACCGACAAAACTATAAAAATATATTTTAATTTGTCTTCGTTAATATTAAAAATTAAATATAAACATAAAAAAATAATAAAACAAACTAAAGGAAATATTATTAATTTTATACCATCTTTAGCAATCAATTTCATAAAAACATTAATTTAGATTATCAATGAATTATTTAATAAAATTAAATTAACATTAATTCTTAGTCTGGTCTACTATTTTATTTTTAGTAATAAAAGGCATCAACGATCTTAATTTTTTACCGACTTTTTCAAGAGGATGGTCTTCTCCTCTTTTTGTTAAACCGTTAAAAGTAGGTCTATTTACTTCGTTTTCAACCATCCACTCGGACGCAAATTTACCCGACCTTATTTCATCTAAAATTTTTTTCATTTCCAATTTAATATTTTCGTTAATTATTCTAGGACCTCTTGTTAAATCCCCATACTGGGCAGTATTACTTATTGAATATCTCATATTAGTAATCCCGCCTTCATAAATAAGATCTACTATTAATTTCATTTCATGAATACATTCAAAATAAGCGCTTTCTTCTTCATATCCTGCTTCAACAAGGGTTTCGAAACCTGCAGTCATTAATGCGCTTAGACCTCCGCAGAGCACAGCCTGCTCTCCGAACAAATCGGTTTCCGTCTCTTCTCTGAATGTACTTTCCAGAATACCGGCTCTGCCTCCTCCGATGCCTGAAGCATAAGCTAATGCCATATTTTTGGTATTACCTGAAAAATCATTATCAACTGCTATTAAATCAGGCACGCCTCCGCCATTTTCAAATTCGCGTCTTACTAAATGACCTGGTCCTTTTGGCGCAACCATAAAAATATTTATATTTTTCGGAGGAACTATTTGACCAAAATGTATACTGAATCCGTGAGCGAAAACTAAATATTTGCCTTCTTTTAAATTAGGTTCTATTTCACTCTTATAAACTTTTCCGTGAAGTTCGTCCGGCAGGAGAATCATTATAATATCGGCTAATTTAGAAGCTTCCCCCACGGAATATACTTCAAACCCTGCATTTTTTGCTTTCATATAAGAAGGTCCTTCCTGTCTTAAACCTAAAATAACCTTAACGCCTGAATCTCTGAGGTTCAGCGCATGCGCATGACCTTGAGAACCATATCCTATAATTGCAACGGTTTTTGATTGAATTAATCTTAAATCAGCGTCTTTATCATAATAAATATTCATAAATCCTCCATATAATGTTAATATTTTAATTGCTAAATTTAATATTTTTACTATACATTTGTATTAGACAAATATGCTAAGCTCAGAGTTAACTGAGCAAATTTATAGTAAATAGTGTCCTTACTTTTTAGACCTCGTTATAGCAATTGTTCCTGTTTTGACGATATCTTTAATACCTACGGGTCTGATGAGCTCTATAAACGCTTCCATTTTTTTAGCTGATCCGCTAAATTCTAAAACATAAGCATTACGGCTTACGTCAACAATTCTTGCCTCAAATATTTCTTTAATGCGAAATATTTCATTTTTTGTAGAATCGTCGGCATTCACCTTAACAAGGATAGTCTGCCTGACTACCGATTCGTCATCCGTAAGTTCCTGAACTTTAATAACATTAATAAGTCTATTCAGCTGTTTTGTAATTTGTTCTAATATTTGTTCATCACCGTAAGTCGATATTATCATCTTTGATTCATTTTTTTCAAGCGTGCCTGCAACACTTATTCCGTCTATATTAAATCCTCGAGCAGAAAAAAGTCCCGCCACCCTTGCCAAAACGCCGGACTCATTCTCAACAAGTATAGATAAAATATGGCTTTTTTCCATCATATTTTCCCTTTAATTATTGTTAAAAATTTTAGTTAAAACAAACAAATTTATATATTTTTAAAATAAAATTTATTACAAATTTACATTTGATTATATAATATGCCGACATAACAATATCCCGACGCATATTTAAAAATTCGCCGACAGTTTAATATTTCTATCCGATATAACTAAACTGTGGACTGCAAACGGTAATTTATCTTCTGCTTATAGAAGCAAGGTTCTCTTACCTATTTTTTGATAAAATTAAAATAGCAAACATTATACTATACTTATATAGTATAAATCTATACCAATAACATTCCGGTAATTGGAGAACCCGGGGTAACCATAGGATAAACTCCTTCTTCTTGAGCAACAACAAAATCCATAATAACAGGTTTTTTTATTGATAATGCGGTTTTTAAAATATCTTCTACTTCTTCAGGTTTTTTTGCTCTCAGTCCAACGGCTCCATAACTTTCGGCAAGCTTAACAAAGTCGGGGTTGACATTTAATTCCGAAAAAGAATATCTCTTTTCATAAAATAATTCCTGCCACTGTCTGATCATTCCAAGAAAATTATTATTTATTATTGCAATTTTTA